>JACRAV010000056.1 GCA_016213305.1 Candidatus Zixiibacteriota bacterium
ACGAACTCACCACGATGTTGTTGATCGCCGTCCCCCCGCCCGCAATCGAAAAGAAACCGCGTTCGTTGGCGGCGAAGGTGTTGTTGATAATGGACGATCAACCGGCGCCGCTCCGCAGACCGATACACCCGATGCCCCCGTTGCCGTAAAAGACAGTCCGGGTGATGAAAGCCGCGGTATTGGAGCAGGAGATGACTTCGATGTTGGCGCTTCCGAACGGTATGTTATTGCGGAACACACACTCCGTGATCGTCGGCGAGCCACCGGAGACAGGCACCGTATAGGTGGCGCCGCCGCCTTGCACGGTAAACCCCCGAAACATGGCGCCGGACCCGGTGAGTCCGGTCATTCGCACTGTCGCCGAATAGGGATTGACCGGCGAAAGCGTGGTCGCAAGGGCACCGCTTGTTCCAATCACGACTATATCGCGTCCGCCGTAGTCGATGTTCTCGGTGTAGGTTCCAGCGGCAACGGTGACAATGTCCCCGTTTACCGCCGCGTCAATTCCCGCCTGAATGGTCGGTTGATCTTGTGGAACGCGAATGGTGGCCGACTGAACACTCACTGATACGCAGAAGACCACCGCACTCAGAACAAGCGCCGGACGAAACATGGCATTCTCCGAAGTCTATAATTGTATTATTACTTCGAATTTATCCAACGCAGGTCAGATTGTCAATATTGTTTTGGCGAAACCGGTTCCGCCTTGTCCTGGCCTGGCGCCCCTACTGCGCGCAGGCCGGTCTGGTGAACGGCGTTGCCGTGATGTACAAATTGTCAATCAGCCCTGTCAAGTCCGAAATGTCGATCATATTGGCCCCGTCGATGTTCGCTTCACCCAGGCAACACAACGGCTTGAGGGAAATGAACAGATGATCGATCAGGGCGCTCAGGTCGGATATATCAACCTGGTCGGATGGGTCACAATCGACATTCCCCACCACCCCCGCACAACACAGCTTAATCTGCGGATTACAGCAGGTGGTCGGAGGCCAGGGATAGGGAAGGCACCCGAATCCCCACTTGAAAAGGCACTCGAACACTTTGATATCGAGCGAATCAATCACACAGTCGGCGTTAAGATCGGCGTGCCACAGGTATTCGCGGATCGGGGCCATGCCGTTGTAAATTTTGATAAGCTCCACCATGTCCGCAACGCTGAGCACCATCCCGTCGGTGTTGACGTCGGCATCGCCCTTGCAGACGACCATGACCTTCCCGTGGCGCAATTTGATCTTGGTTGTGTCCACCCATCCATACGGGCCGACTATGCCATCGACCGTCGAGCCGTCGGGGCGGGCAAAGGAAAGAAAAGAGCTGGAACCGCTGATCACGACGTTCGCGACCGGGTCGGGCAGGGTATCGGCCCTCGGTTTGAACACAAACGGCAGTCGGAAAAGCGGGCGGGCAGTGCTTGAGGGTCCGAAAAATGACCCGCCCGTATATGAAAAGGTATCGGCAACTCCGACAACGCCCGCGTCGTACGGCGTGCCGCTTTTCGAATGGGCGTCGACCAGCCCCCAGTCGGCGGTCAGAGTCCCGGCGGGGTCCACCTGCAAGTGGACGCCGGTGGTGGGAATGAACTCGATCACGTCGGGGCGGTCGAGTTGTAGCCAGAGGTTGAACCCGGCGATGGAATCCGTATAGTTGGTGACATAGACCGTAATGGTCCCGCCGCTCAGAGGCGGGGTATAGTATTCATTGGACACCTGAATCTCAAGAACCGGAGTCTGGGCATTCCCCGTGGTCATCAGGCACGCGACCGCGGCTACAACCAGGCCGGCCCGACGGAATCTAAGCAGTTCGTATAACAGCATACGTCACTCCTTGAGGGTAAAGTATTCGTTTCGCTACAGACATATCCGCACTTGACTTGCGTAAGACGGCTCTCAGGTCTATCAGGAACGTGCCGGAGGTAGTCGGGAGACTCGTGAATTACGTCTTAAGCTAAATTACGGGGGGGATTCTGTCAATGAATTTCGACCGGCAACGAGGCGGCGGGGCGGCGGGCGGGCCAAAGATCGCCTTGGCTGGTCCGCCTTTATGAGGTATCATGAGGGCGGTTACCCCCGGCTAAAGATTCAGGGGGACAGGTCGATAACCACAATACGTATGGAACAGGACTTTCTATTACAGGAACACAAGCAGATCGAGAGCCAGAAGCAGGCCCGGCAGTTCCTCAATCGCAAGGAAACCAAGTCGGTCTGGCGCGAATACCTCGAAACGGCCATTATCGCGGTCGTGGCGGCGGTGCTCCTTCGGATCTTCGTGGTTTCCGCCTATCGGGTCAAGTCGGCCTCGATGGAAGACGCCCTGTTCACCGGAGATTATATCTTCGTGAACAAGCTGGCCTACGAGTACGGCAAGACGCCTCAGATTGTGGACGTGATCGTGTTCAAGTATCCCAATAACCCCGAGAAGGACTATATAAAGAGGATCGTGGCGTTTCCGGGGCAGACCGTCCAGGTGGCCGATAAGATCGTCTATATTGATGGCACCGTGGCGACAATGCCGGTCACAGCCAAAAACACCGACAAAAAGGTGGTGCCGGGGGATCTGTCGTTCCGGGACAATTTCGGGCCGTATATGGTTCCGCAAGGGCAGTATTTCGTGATGGGTGACAACCGCGACGATAGCCAGGACAGCCGGTTCTGGGGGTCGGTTCCCGCCGAGAACATCAAAGGGAAAGCGGTGTTTGTCTATTGGTCCTGGGACCCGGATCCGAATCCGCCGGGTTGGTCGTTTCCGTACGTCCATCATGTGGTTCAGTGGGTCGGGCATTTCCTGGTTAATTTGCCGACGCGTACCCGCTGGGATCGCATCATGAGACCGCTCTGATGCCGTTCGGCCTCTATCTCCATTTCCCCTTCTGTCGCAACAAGTGCTCGTATTGCGATTTCTACAAGGAGCTGTACGACGCCCGTCTCGAAGTCCGCTTCTTCGAGGCGCTCAAGATCGAAACCGAACTGGCCGCCATGGCTTTCGGACCGTTCGACCGCGAAATCTCGACCATCTTTATAGGCGGCGGAACCCCCACCCTTTCCAATCCGGACCTGTTGGCCGGGTGGCTGGAGCAGTTGCGACGGCTGTTTATTGTGCCGGACGGAATCGAGTTTTCGATCGAGAACAACCCCGATTCGGTGACTGCCGAAAAACTGACGACTTTCCGGCAACTGGGCGTGAACCGGCCAACTTTTGGCATTCAATCGTTCAAGCCCCAGTTGTTGCAATTATTGAATCGCAAACACAACCCGGCTGATTCGGCGCGGTCGGTCTATCTGACCAATGCGCTCGGATACACAAATTTCGGCGCCGATCTGATCTTCGGCCTGCCCCGGCAGACCAGCAAAATGCTCTCCGAGGACATCGACGAATTGATCGATCTGGACCCGCCTCACATTTCGTTTTATCAGCTAACCGTCGAGCCGCACACCACGCTGGCGGAGCGGGTGCAGTCCGGGTCGCTGGTCATGCCCGACCCCGATCTGTCACTGGCGTTGTATCGCGGCGGATGTGCCCGCCTGGCCGAGGCCGGGTATATCCGGTACGAGGTTTCGTCGTTTGCCAAACCGGGATTTGAGTGCCGACACAACATGCGGTACTGGGACGGGAGCGACTACCTGGGTCTGGGGCCGTCGGCCCATTCGTTCATGATCGGTCAGCGGTTCGCGAATGTGCCGGATGTCGAGCAGTATATTCACCTGTTGAGCCAGGGGCGACGGCCGGTGATTGCCGACGTGTCAGGAATCGCCGAACGGATGGTGGAGGCGATCATGCTGGGGCTTCGGACGTCGAAGGGGATCGACCGGCAACGATTTGCGGTGCGCTTCGGACGGTCGGTGGAGGAGCGGATTGATTTGAGGCAATACGGATTGTTCGTCAAATCCGGCCATGTCATTGATGAAAATGAAACGATTCGCCTGTCCGATGACGGCATCTGCGTCGCCGATGAGATTATTCGGCGATTGGTGAATTAGGCGAGTATCCCCTTTTCGAGAAATAGAAAGACCGAAGCGTTGGGTCACGGCTTCGGTCTTCAACAATTCAATCCGACAGTTTTCTACGGCAGTTGTGGGAGCGGCATGAAATTTATGAACAAGTAGTCGATCAATCGCGTGATGTCGCTTATATCGACCCCTTCAATACCGTCGACCCGCGCCTCAAGCGGACAGCAAAGCGGTTGCTGGCTGATGAACAAGTAGTCGATCAAGCGCGACAGGTCGGAGATATCGACCGCATCGGCGGGGTCGCAGTCGATATTGCCGGCCCGACCTCGGCCGCAATTGGCCAGGACAAAACAGTACGGACCGCCCCAGGTGGGTTCCTTTGACGGGTACCAGTTGACATCGAGAAAGCGCATCGGAGCGCCCCCGATGCTTGAGCCACAGCCGCCGATCATCTCCGTCTTGCCGGCTACCTTCCCGGTATCGATGCAGAACGTCTTCCCTGATTGGGCCACGCTGAATTTGGTTGTGACGGTCCAGACCGGCCGTTTGAACAAGGGGGGGAAACCCGGGGCAGGGGTGAGAGGCGCACCGGCGGCCATAAACATGCCGACCGTATCCGGGCTTATCCCGTCAGTCACGGAATTGGACCAGATCATCCTACACGCGTTAATCCCATAGGTCGATCCGATCCAGCCACCCGGGAGCGTGTCAAAAACCGGCTTTTGCCAGGCGGCGCCGTCGCCGGAGTACATTCGAAACGGCGCGCTGATCACCCCCGCCGCGCGATCCTCGAATGACGAAAAACCGAGGTAGATTTTGATCGGCGTCTCCACGAAGAGGGTGTCCCCGTGCAGTGCGGCTCCTTCGATATGATCGACATACAGCGACGGTCCGCACCCGATGCAGGTGTCGCAGATATCGCCGACGGAGTCGGCGTCAACATCGAGTTGATCGGGGTTATAGACGCTGGGGCAGTTGTCCTCGAAGTCGGAGTACCCGTCGCCGTCCTCCTCAATTAGCATCTTCCACGCAATGTTGTTGATGCCGGCATTCGTGAATACGCCGCCGACAATCAGGGCGTCGTTATTGACCAGCATAGCGGCCACGGGTCCGCCGGGTGTTCGGTCGGGATGCCATTTCGTGCCATCCCAGTAGGCGAGACCGGTCGGCCCGGTTGGTGCAAACCGCTTGCCTTTGAAGTCGTGTAGTTCAAGTGGTGCAAACCGCCCGTACGAATTGACGGAAAAGGTCGCGTCGCATAGGATCGGATCGGTAGCCGGAATCCACGTGGAATCTGTCCACTCCAGCCAGCTCGGAATCGCGGACGTTTCAAGAAACAGCTTACCATCCCGAGTATGGAAGGCACGAGGATATACCGACAGCAGAGCCCCCATCCTCATCCACTGATTATTTGAATACGCATATACGCTCGGAGAAGTCTCGTCGGGTAGAAGATAACAAGCCCCACAGGCGATGACGGGGGTGTCTCGATAGACTGTGAGTTCCTCGATGGGGCGCCAGCCAATATACGGACCAACCGCTTCATACTGAGCGCCGTCCCATGCGGCCGCCCCCGATACTTGCACCGAGCCCGCCTGCTCAAACCAGCCATTCAGGAGCAGTTTATCCCCCCACAGGTGTGCGCCAAAGATCCAGCCACCGACGAGTGTGGTGTCATTATTACTAATACTATATTCGACGGGTCTTGGAATGATGAGCCATTGCGAACCATCCCAGCGGCCGATACGCACGGCCGTATCGGGCAATACATCACTCGATCCGTAACGGGACGATCTATAGACGGCCACCACCGAACCCTGAAACTCAAGCAGTTTCCAATTGGCCGCAGGATACAATCCGCTACCGAGCGGGTACCAGGCGGCTCCATCCCAACGGGCGATACCGCGCGCTGGCTGACCGCCGGCGGAATCGAATCTGCCGGCCACGTACAGCTCGCCGTTGTACATGATCATGCCGGACACCGGGCCGTTCACCCCGCTTCCGAACGAATGCCACACGCTTTCGGCAAACGAGGCGCTTGCGCCGATCGCGACCAGCGCACAGGCCGCCGCAATCCTCACCAGACGAAGTGCATGAATGAATTTCATCCCATACCTCCTTCGGAGTCGATATACCGCATGGTCAACGGCGACGAATGTCGCTGGACTTTGTACGCCACATGGAAACCCACAAACCTCTCCGTGACGTGTTATCGTGACTGATCTTTTGAAAGACTAATTGAAACCTATCTTACATGGACAGTTCTGTCAAGGAAAAACAGGGGTCGCTCAGCCGAGACCATCCTCTCGTCTTCCGTACCCGCAGGGTTGTGTGCCCTCCCTCTATTGTGATTGTCCCCCGCCCCGAACTCGATTATATTGTTATCCATCATGGACTTCTTCGAACAAGACCGAACCGGCGACCACACCCCGCGACCCTCGGTCGCCCCCCTTGCCGATCGGATGCGGCCGCGCACCTTCGACGAGTTTGTCGGCCAGGCAAAGATTGTCGGTGAAGGGACGCCGCTTCGCAAAGCGATCGAGGCGGATCGGGTTGGATCGTGTATTTTCTGGGGACCGCCCGGATCGGGCAAGACCACACTCGCGGAGCTGATCGCCCACCTCACTCACGGCCAGTTCGTGCAGTTCTCGGCGGTGACGTCGGGGATCAAGGAAGTCAAGGAAGTGCTTCAGAAGGCGGCGAAGTACTACCAGCTGTCGGTTCGCCGCACCTATTTGTTTATCGATGAGATTCATCGCTTCAATAAAGCCCAGCAGGATGCCTTTCTTCCGTATGTCGAAAAAGGTGAGATTGTCCTGATCGGCGCAACCACCGAGAATCCATCCTTTGAAGTCAATTCCGCATTGCTGTCCCGGATGCGGGTATATGTGCTCGAGCGATTGTCCGAAGATGATCTTCGGAAAGTGACTCGTCGCGCACTCACCGACACCGAGCGAGGGCTGGCCGGGATGCAGGTGACCATCGAGGATTCCGCGCTGGATTATCTCGTGGTGGCCGCCGACGGCGACGCCCGCCGCGCGCTGACTCTTCTCGAAATGACCGCCCAGCATGTCGGGATCGGCAAGACGATCGCCGTTGAACAGGTGACCGAGGTGAATCAAAAGGGGTGGCTGGCGTATGACAAGGTCGGCGAAGAGCATTACAATATCATTTCGGCTTTGCACAAAACGATTCGCGGCGGCGACCCCGAT
>JACRAV010000052.1 GCA_016213305.1 Candidatus Zixiibacteriota bacterium
CCGTCCGTGAATACTGACACATTGGTAAGGTCGCCGCCGATATCCAAGAGAACGATTCCCGAACCGACTTCAGCAGGCGTAAAGAGCACCTGCGAAAGAGCCACCGACTCCAGGACAAGATGCTCGACATCGAGGCGACATCTCTCAAGGGCGCGATAGAGATTTTGCGCGGTGGTGACCGAAGCGGTGACGATATGGGACTGCACCTCAAGGCGGGAGCCGGTCATCCCCACCGGGTCTTTGATGTTGCCTTGATCATCAACCGTAAACTCCTGCGGAATTACATGAACAATTTCTCTGTCTACGGGCAAGGCGACGCCGCGGGAATGTTCGATGGCGCGCGCAACATCATTTGAAGTAATTTCTTTGTCGGCGCGATTGACTCCCACAACCCCATGACTGCTGATAGACCGGATATGCTCTCCGGAAATACCGACGGTCAGCCGGTCGATCTCGCATCCTGAGACCATTTGCGCGTCGGTGACCGCCTTGCGAATGGCCGTGACGAGCTTCTCCATATCGACGACAACCCCTTTGCGCAGACCTTCGGAGGGCGCCTCGCCATGACCGATGACATACATGCGTCCATCGGCATCGGCTTCGCCGACAAGAACCACAATCTTGGTGGTGCCAAAATCAATCGCCGCTACCAGATGCTCGCCGGCCATCCTCTACTCCTCCTCCTCTTCTTCGGTCTGAGTCGTATCCGGCGTCAGCGTATCGGTGCTGACAATCATGCTGGGATACCGCATATCCAAAAGAATGGATGTGGCAAGATTGGCGTCGAAACCGCTCGTAAATCGGACAAAATTATTGAAATGCTCTTCGAAGAGATCAGCCGATACCCGCACCCTGTAAGGCATGCCGCTAAACGACAGTGTCAGGTAATCGGTGTTGGAAAAATCAATCTCAGAAAGAAGCGGGAATATCAACGGATTTCCGGCACGGACTTTGACTATCCGGGGAAGGACTATAGAGAGGCGCGGATCGGCGGCAAGCCGATACATCCCGCGTGTGGTAATGCCGGTGAGCACCGGCAGATCCGCCGTCGCCGCCGTGCGTGCCGCTGGTAGAATCCGACCCAGGGGGTCGACGCCGTAGAAATCGCCGGCGAGGCTGTCCACCAGCCACGCGCATGTTTCGAATTCATTGATGGAAATCTTCACCTCGTGCGGCCACTGACGAAGAGCCGAGACTTTGAATATGGTATCGACTGCAATGAGCGAGTCGGTCAGCTCTTCCAGCGGTTGCTGAACGATATCAAGCCCGGGTTTGAATCCGAGGTCGGTCCAGGGATTCGAGACAGCCACGCCATTCAGCGTCACTGCCTCAAGACGGGCAACGCTGGTGAACCTGACAAGCACGATGAAACCGGCGCAGATTGTCACAACTACGAGCAGGAGGATGCGGCCGCGTCGGGAGAGCATCAACCCTTCTCCTTCAGAGCGGCGAGAATGGCCTGTTTGATATGAGTCACGGAACCAGCACCCATCGTAATGATGAGGTCGCCGGGCTTGGCAATCTCGACCACCCGCACGATGGCGTTTTCTTTCGGACCCAGATAGTGAAAGTCGCCACGGGAAAGCTTGCGTCCGATTTTCACAATCTCTTCGGACGTCACGCCCGGAATCGGTTTTTCACGAGCGGGATAGATGTCGACCAGCAGGGCGACGTCGGCGATTGACAGCGAGTCAGCAAAATCTTTCAGAAAATCGCGCGTCCGGCTGAACAGGTGCGGCTGGAAAATGACAAGAGTTCTTCCCGCCTTGCGCAGGTTGGCGGCCTCAAGGGTGGCGTGAATCTCGGTGGGGTGATGAGCATAATCGTCGACGACAGTAATGCCTCTCTCCTTGCCGATAAACTCAAATCGTCGGCTGACGCCGGTGAATCCACGAAGAGCGTCCGCGATAATTTCAAATGCCACATCCAGCTCACGGCAGGTTGCTATCGCCGCAAGGGCATTGAGAATATTGTGCCGCCCGGGGACATGCAGTTGAATTTCTCCGAGAAGGTCGCCCTTGCCATAGACCGAGAAGGTTGACCCCATTTCCTCCAGCTTTTCACTGACAGCCCGATAGTCGGCGTCGACACTGAAACCGAAGGTCACATGCGGCCGGGCGATGCGAGTCTGAAGACTTGAGAGGACCGGATCATCGGCGGAGATGACAACCTGACCATAGAACGGAACCCGATTCATGTAGGCGAGAAAAGCGCCGGTCAGATCTTCCAGGTCGCGATAGCAATCGAGGTGGTCGGCCTCCAGGTTGGTCACTACGGCAAGACTTGGGAACATGGCGAGGAATGAGCGATCGTATTCATCAGCCTCGGCGACAAGATGCTCGCCGGTGCCAAGAGAAGCGCCGGTGCCAAGTTCGGCGACAACGCCGCCGACGATGATGGTCGGCTTGAGATTGGCGACCTGAAGAATGCGTCCAATCATGGAGGTCGTGGTGGTTTTGCCGTGGGTGCCGGCGATGCCAATGGAGTACTTGAGGCGCATCAGTTCACCGAGCATTTCGGCGCGCTTAATGACCGGTATGCCGCGGCGGCGGGCTTCAACGACTTCGGGATTGTCTTCCCCGACCGCTGACGAAATGACGACAACGTCGGCGGCGTCAAGATTCGAGGCGCGGTGATCGTGATGAACGGCGATGCCCCGTCCGGACAGATATTCGGTCACCTCACTGGGGGTATGGTCTGAGCCGGAAATCTGGTAGCCGAGATTGAATAGAATCTCCGCGATACCGGACATGCCGGCGCCGCCGATACCGACAAAATAGAGCCGTCTTATTTTTCCAAACATGATTCGCCTCGTAACAAACCGCTCTGGTGTTTGCTGTGTATCAACATGCGATGTCACCGTGCCTCCCGTGAACGCTGGTTATCCGCGACTATGCGGAGGATGTCTTCGGCAATCACGTCAACGGCCGGACGCCGCCCGCGATTAAGATGCTGAATGGCAAGACGCATCCGTTCGGCTTCTCCCGAATGGATCATTTCACACGCCTTGCGAAGGATATCTACTTCATCGAGCGAGTTCTCAGAAACCAAAGATGCACATCCCTGTGCGACGCACTCCTCGGCATTCTTGTGCTGATGGTCAGCGGTGGCGTGGGGGAAGGGAATCAGCACCGATGGGACTTCGCAGGCGGTCAACTCGGCGATGGTTGACGCTCCGGCTCGCGCCACGGCGATATCGGCGGGGGCGTACAGAAGATCCATGCGGTCGTGGAAGGGGAATATTGCACCGCGCGTCAGCACGTCTTTAGCTTGAGCGTGCATCCCCTCGAAATCCCTTTTGCCGGTTTGCCAGAGGAGCTGGCAATCCTGAGATAAGGCATGTTGTTTGAGAGAGGCAAGGACTGCATTGTTGATGCCGCGCGCGCCCTGGCTTCCGCCAAGTACCAGAATCGTTTTTCGAGTCGGGTCGAGATTGAAATGGGTGTATGCCTCGGTACGACTGCCTTCGGTCAGCTGAGGACGCACCGGATTGCCTGTCCATATGGTGCTGGCGGATGTGGGGAGGTATTCTTTTGCGCCTTCAAAGCCGAGATAAATGTGATTTGCGTACGAAGCCAATTGTCGTGTCACTATGCCGGGATAAGAGTTCTGCTCCTGTAGCACTGCCGGAACACTTCGCGCAATGGCAATGCGCGCGACCGGCCAGCTCACATATCCTCCAGTACCGACCACAATGTCCGGCTTGAACCGGCTGAACAACCGCCAGGTGCTGACCAATGCCCCTGCGACGATAAATGGCAGGGCAAG
>JACRAV010000055.1 GCA_016213305.1 Candidatus Zixiibacteriota bacterium
ATCGCCGCGGCCGAGGCGTTTGATGGCGTCAATGTCCATGCCCCGGGCACAGGACAAACGGTGGTGATGTCGCAATCGACCCCCGGTTCTCTGCTGAACAATCCGGGCATGGCCTTCACCACCAGCGGCGCACGATTCGAGTTCGGGTACACCCGCAGGTATGATCTGGCCGAACTTGACCGTCTTCACTTTGCCGTGGCCGCGCGAAAGGGCGCTTTCTCGCTGGCCGGCGGCCTATCTCAGTCTGGCAAGACCTCGCTGTATTCCGAGCGGATTGTCAAGGCGACGATTTCGATGGAACGCGGCAGGTTCGCCTTCGGCCTGACCGGATCGTCGATGGCCGTCCAATTCGGAAATAATTACGGCCGTTTCAATGCGTTCACGTTGGGCGGCGGAGTGGGGATTCGCTCGCCGCAAGTGCTCGCGTCATTGGCGGTGGATAATATCACCCGCCCGAAATTGTATGACGGCGCGCCGCCGTATCCAAGACTGGCCGCATTCAATTTGGAGCTGTTGACAAAGAAGAAGTTGTCGCTGATGGTACGCACCGTGATGACCGAAAGCGAAAAGCCCCGGGTTGGTCTGGGTCAGCGCATCCCTCTGGCCAAACGCTCGGCCCTGTACTGGGGAGTTTCGACTCGCCCGCTTGAGTACGGCGGCGGGATCGATATCGGCACGCCACGATTTGTCTTCACGTATGCCGCCTCGATTCATCCCGTCCTCGGCTTTTCGCACACGATATCGCTCGGCCTCGGCACCAAATCCGCAAAAGTCGAACCGCCCGGCGGCGAGGAGGGAGATTTTTGAAAACCCGGGCCGACAGCGAACAATTCGAGCGGGAACATCTCGCCCCCTATGCCGCGAAAGCGGCCGATTCCAGAGGGCGGGCGTATCCGGCGCCGGAACACCCGCTTCGCACCGCCTTCCAGCGCGACCGCGACCGGGTGATCCATTCGGCGGCTTTTCGTCGGATGGAATACAAAACGCAGGTGTTCATCCCTCATGAGGGAGACCACTTCCGCACCCGCCTCACGCACACGCTCGAAGTCTCCCAAATCAGCCGGACCATGACCCGTGCCCTTGGGCTGAACGAAGACCTCTCCGAGGCCATCGCGCTGGTGCACGATCTGGGACACACCCCGTTCGGGCATGCCGGCGAGGATGTGCTCAACGTTCTGCTTGCCTCTGCCGGCGGCTTCAATCATAACCGCCAGTCTCTGCGGGTGGTCGATCTGATCGAGCAACGGTATCCCGAACATCCGGGACTCAACCTGTCGTTCGAAGTTCGCGAGGGGATCGCCAAGCACGAGACCAAAGGGGCGATTGTCGGCGAAGAGTTCTCGCCGCACCTTCTGCCGACGCTGGAGGCCTCGCTGGTAGATATGGCCGACGAAATCGCCTACAACGCGCACGATATCGACGACGGTATCCGGGCCGGGCTGATCACGCTTGATTCCCTTCGTCCTCTCTCCATCTGGAATGAGAGCGACGCCGAACTGTTCACCGCTCACGGGGTGCTGGGGAATCTGGCCGAGGACCAGAAGCGACACCTGCTGGTCAGACGACTGGTGGATCGGGTGGTGACCGACGTGGTGGCATTTTCGGAGGCCAATCTCAGACGGTGGGACATTTCCTGCCTCGACGACGTCCGAAAAACCAAAGAACGCATCTGTGCTTATTCCCCGTCGATGACTCCGAAGATTACCGAACTCAAAGGGTTCTTGCGGCAGAATATGTATCGGCATCCGCAACTGACCGCTCTGACGGAGCGGGCAAAGCTGATCATCACCGGCCTGTACAATCGAATTGGCGCGAATCATGAATTGCTCCCGCCGCGATATCGGGAGATGTTGTTGACGGAGCGCCCGGAGATCGTGGTGGCGGACTACATCGCGGGGATGACCGACCGATACGCCGAGCGGCTGTGGGAGCAGGGCGGCGAGTAGGGGGAGGGGGCTGGTAATCCTGGGGTCGCGGCTTGTTGAAAAGGCCATAATCCAGTCGTTGCGAGGCGCGCCTTCACCCTGCGAGGAGCGACTTCACCCTGAGCCTGTCGAAGGGTTCGGGGGACGAAGCAATCATGCTGACAACATACAATTCGAAGCGAGATCGCGACGCCCCGAAGCGGGGCTCGCGATGACTGAAAAGACATCTTCCTGCCCTCCAATTGGCTTCGAATTGCATAACCGGAATCCCCGGAGAAACATTCCTACGCGGGAAGTTGAATCGGCGCTGAGAGATACGCCGAATTGGGTTCGAATTGCATGAGGATTTAATTTTCTCCATAGGGCGGCGGTCGAGCCGGGAAATTGGGTTCGTTTTATCAAATTCAGGGGTTCCCTTGATTCTCTGCTCCCTTCTGGCCGGGGTCGATCTTGGAGAAGAAGCCGTGGGTGACGGCGTTCCGGCTGGATGCGGCCTTGCCGTCGTCGGTGACCGGGCCGGTGGATTTCTGCGCATTTAGCCGGTTGGCTGAGATTTGTTTATCGGTGGCCATTGGGTGACTCCCGGGGTTTTTATTAATAGGCGGGAATTCAGAATCACCATCGAGTTGGTGGGGAAAGTGGGGGGACACGACAGAATGCTACGTTCCGTCAGGTCGTGCGACCGCCCCTTGGCGGGCGTGTGACCTGACGGTCTTACGCCCCGCAAACCTGCCTGCTCGGCGGGATCTTATTCCCGTATAGGCGTGCCAATAGGGTGAGAATATCGTTGACATGTTACCCCGTGTTTGCTATTCTGGTGGCGTCATCTCAAATGTCTTTAACCGAGCAGAAAGGTTCACAGGAATCGTCGAATTCCGTCAGGACCATCATAGGAGGAGTGTTATGAGACGGGTGCTCAGAATGGTGTTCGTGGGTGCGGCAATCTGCATGTCGTGGCAGATGGTAAATTCCCAGTCGTTCAGGGAAGACTTCAATAGTGATGTCTTCGGCTCCGGGAGCTGGTCGCGAAGTGACGCGTCGGTCTACGTGAATACGACAGACGGATGGCTCCACATAGCTTCCGATGGCTGGGGGGATTGGGATGATTGTGCAGACAAATCTGGTACTTTCCAGTTGCCGCTTATCGTGGAGTGGCGCGCAAGGCTGGTAAGCGGTGGACAGAATTATACTGTGCCCGCGTTCGCCTTGTTCTGGGGATCAACGAATGCGGAGGCGATTCACATGACGTATTTGCCTGGATCGGGCTATGGATGGCACTTCGGAACTCTGTTCACCGATATTCACACTATGGGTCCTGTCGCCGAAAATCAATGGGTCACTGTCAGAGCTGTTATTCGTGCCGAAGGGGGCGAACTCCTGGCAAAGTTTGACGGAGACTCAGCCTTCACTCCAGTCGTGACGCGTACTTGGTCGATTCCGGACAATATTGTCACAATTCGATTCCGTCAAAATTGGGATGCTGTTTGCGACTATGACTACATACAAGTGACCTCTTCCGATCAGCAGGCAAGCGGATGGTGTGACGGATTTGAAACTTATCAGACCAGCTCGGATTTAGCCCTCAACTGGCACGGAAGTGGCAACACTCCCGGCATGTCTGTCGACAATTCCATTGCCTTTTCAGGCTCTCAATCTTTGAAGATGTTTGGTGTGCTGGGGTCATGTTGGGGCGTTGTCGCAACACGGCCTATGGCGATGAATCTGCCAGTTGACATCAATTTTGCCGTTCGTAATGGCACTGAACCACTATCCGGGTGCCATCCCTATCGCGCTGTCTTCGGACTGAGGACCGGCGGACCGGACTGGTGGAACTGCCCGTGCCCGCAGTTCGTCGTTTTCCTGCCGAATGGAGACATTCGGATTCCTCAGCCTTCAGGCACCATTGATTTCTCCGGGTACGCACTCGACACTTGGCATACCATCAAGTGCGATCTGTCCTCGCCCGGCGATGGACAACTACACGTTAAGATTTGGGCTAACGACGAATTCCTTGGAGAATTCGAATGGCCATATGAATCTTGGATGACCGAGTCGGCATATCTTGACATCTCAAGCCAAGAAGGAACAGTGTGGTTTGATGATGTGTGTGTCAAGCCAGGCCCACCGCCAGTCACAACCGTCGCTCTCGATATTCGACCAGGCTCCTGCCCGAATCCGATGAACATCAAGGCCGACCCGCCCAGATACGAGGAACCGACAGTTGAAAACAGCGCCGACATTGTTGTCGCAAAGCTGGCACCGGGCACGCCTCCGCCCGGAGTCATACCGGCCGCGATACTCGGGACTGCCAACTTTGATGTCGCCACAATCGACGTCTCAACAATCAAGCTGATCGGTGTATCGCCGGTTCGGACTGCGCTTGAGGACGTCTCCCGACCGGTCGCTGAAGGCGCGGCGGAGTGTGAATGTACGACGGAGGGTCCCGACGGATTGGTTGACCTTACCATGAAGTACAGTTACAGCGCGATTCTAACTGCGCTCGGGTCCGTCAACGTGGGGGATGTCAAAACTCTGAAGATCAGCGGGAAATTGACAGACGGCTCCGATTTCGAGGGGTTAGACTGCGTGGTAATTGTCGGCAATCCGGGGGGAAGCGAGTTGGCTTCGGGCTCAACAGAATCTCTGGCACTGGCCAACTACCCCAACCCCTTCAACCCCGCCACTACGATCAGTTTCACCCTGCCGCAGGCCGGATACGCGAGACTCGACATCTTCAACAACCTCGGACAGCGGGTGGCCACGCTCGTCGAAGAGCGCCTTTCGGCGGGCTTCCATACGTTCACCTGGGACGCCTCCGGCCAGGCCAGCGGGTTATATCTGTATCGATTGACGACGGGAGATTTTTCGGAGACAAAGAAGATGCTGTTGTTGAAGTAGGAATCTGTCACCCGCGAAGACGCGGGCGACCTACGAAGACTGGCCAAACATCGAATTGAGCA
>JACRAV010000060.1 GCA_016213305.1 Candidatus Zixiibacteriota bacterium
ACATCCACCTGCGTGTACACACACTGACGCTTATGGATGTCGATACCAACAAAACTCTTCGCCATGGCCGCTCCTTTCATTTAAGCTTCCAGCCGGGAATATATCCCGGCGGGAGCGGCCTTTCCATAGTATCGAAATCCCTTGTGGTTTCGACACCGGAAACCTAATCTCAAAAATTATCCAAATACGTCATCCGGACTTCGCGCGTAAAGGTCTCCGACTCCCGGCGATTGGTCAGCAGGTCCTTGGCGATAAATTCCAGCTCCAGATTGCGCGTAAACAGCCACTTGATCGAAAACCCCAGATACCCGCGTCCCTTGCCGGATATCTGGTAACCGGCCGCAGCCGCCTGCTCGCCGCTGTTGTCGTTGAGGGCGAAATCGTATTCAAGCAGGAGCGCCAGGTTGTAGTCGAAGGTGGCGTCCATTCCGACGAAGAAATTGACCGTCTTGTCTTTGTCCACGCTGTTTTCGACTGAAAAGTTGACGCCGCCGTGCCAGGTCGAGGCCCAGTGGTACGCCTGAAATCCGCGACTGGCGACCGCATAAAATCCGCGCGCCTTAAAGGCATACCGTTTGTAAATCGCGTCCCAGGCGCCGTCTCCCTGATCGCAATACCCGATCGACACCGCCGGAATATATATCGATTCGTCGATGAGTCGGAACTTGAGTGCAAACCCGATCCGGGGATTCCAGTTGGGAGATCGGTTCGAAACGACGCTCTCACCGCCGTACGCCAGACCGATCATGAAGCGATTGGACAGGCCGATATTGGTGAAACCCAGCCCGCCGCCGTTCGCATAGATGCGCACGCCCATGTCGAAATTGCCACGCTTGAGCGTGTTGGCGGTCGGGATATCGATCAGCCAGCGGGGTGGATTCTCAAACAAATTGTGAGAATCCGGGTCGCCGCCTTGCGAGGCGGGCCGATCCCCCTGCGCCCGAACAGGTAGAGCGAGCATCAACAAGGCCAGGGCAGTGACGCCAATGAACTGTGTCCGGCTGATAAGTCTCATACTGGACACCATCATACAGGTGAAGCAGAGACCGCGTCAATCTAAAACTCAGGGACCGCCGACCGGCCAAATTGGCTTCGTTTTGCTAAAAAAAAGGATTACTTGCGGTCCGTTCCCCTTTCTGCGATAAGAGGTATCCGGAAATGATCTCCTACTAATTGGTGCGAAGTAGCATTCAGTAGCGAATTGGTTGTGAAAATGCACGGGGAAGGGGGATGCTTCGTAGGTCGGGTTGGCGAAATCCGCTCGCGGATTTCGACTACCCGACATCCTATGTCCATATCTAAAGTGGGAGAAGGGAAGCAGGATTCTTGCTGTGAGTTGAATTGCGGAAACGTGGTCGTATAGCAAATCACCAGAGAGATTTCCTCTCCCTCTGGGAGAGGATGTCACGAAGTGACAGGTGAGGGGATCAATCAAAGGCAGACTACCCGACATCTTTCTTCTGAGCAAAGCCGGACGGCGATTTACAAAAGTTTGCGTGCGATGATGCGGTTGAAGGCATGCTTGTGTAGCACACCGCTGGAACGGCAGTCTTTCACTTCTTCTGCGAACCACAATATCTCCCAGTCCCACAGGTACATTGAAATTTCGCCGGACCGGAAGAGTTCCACTCCCTGCTCCGCGTCGGGGGCGGGGGGGATAAAGGGCTTCTGCACAATTACCGTGCAGGCAAACAGACCACCCGTGAGCACGTGCGCTTTGTATTGTTCAAAAAGACGACTTCGAGTCTCAGGGGGCGCATAGTGAAGCGCGCCCGATGACAGAATGGCATGATAATCAGAATCCGGACGATAGTGAATCAAGTCGTCATGTATACAACTAACGAGTGTCTGTAACCCCGCTTGCTCTGCCTTCTCCCGGAGTCGCGCCAATCCGATCGATGAGGAATCCACCCCGGTAACTTCGATATCCCGTTGCGCCAGATAGAGGGCATCCCGGCCATCTCCGCACCCGACATCCACAACCCGCAGTTTGGTATCCGGGAATGCCTCTTTCAGCATCGGCAGATAGGTGACAAATTGCGCGGCGATCGTGGTTGGTTTCTCACCCCAGTACTCCGGATCGCGATAGCGATTATCGTATGGGTTTGCCAAATGTGCCCTTTCTGCAACTCTCCGACGATCACCGAAAAGTGAGATCCTCTTGTTCTGAGTCAACCTAATTCGGAGTACCCGCTACGTCAAGACCCCTCAACCGGTCCGCCAACGGCGGACCACCTTCTCCCGTCGGGAGTAGGGAAGAATGTTGCGAATTCTTGCCGTGAATTGAATCCCGAGAACGCGACAGCAAAGCAAATCAGCAGAATAAATTCCTCTCCCTCCGGGAGAGGATGTCACGAAGTGACAGGTGAGGGGATCAATCAAGAGTGGGTTCCCCGCTACGGGTCCGACAGCACAGGCCTCAACAAGCTCGGCCTGACTGGTGTGGCAAAATTGATTGAATGTGCTATATTATCCATTAGGGATACGATGAAGACGCGTTATTCGACATTGCGTGTGGCCGACCCGCGCGGAACCGCCATGTTCCTTCTTACGCTGTGGCTTACAACCAACGTGTCGGCTACAATTTGCGGCGATTCTCTAAGAATTCTGATGCACTATCACGGAACTCAGACGAACACATATGCCGGTATCAAAATTGGAGCACTTGGAGACGTTAATCGCGACGGGTATAGCGATATTGCCATCTCGCAGTTGGGTGACAATCCGGGAACAAATGTGGTACTGGGAGGTAATCCTTCTGATTCCATTTCTGACAAGTTCATCAAGGGCCTCTTTGAGGGTGTGATTGATTTGAACGGGGACGGAACCAACGATGTAATTACTTCCTTAGTTCGAGTGCAACAGACTGGACCACCGGGTGTACTGTATTTCTTCAGGGGATTTGCAGACTCCCTTGCGGGTAATCCTTATGATTCGTTGATCGTTCCCGCCGTTGATGGTTTTGGCATTGGGGTGCCGGTTGAGGTTGGCTACTGTGACAAGGATTCTCTGGGAGACTTACTTGTCCTCGACGGATACCGGTCGGGCGGACCTGCTCTTCGATTACATCTGGATTGTCCCGCTGTAGACACTTCTACTGATTGGGAGTATGACGTCACGTGGTACTCTCACGACCTAAGAGGACTTGGCTTCATCGATTTTAACGGTGACGGGCATCAGGACATTTTCATTGGGATGCATGCCGATTTGGACACTATCAGTTATGTGTATATATTCCTCGGCCCGGCGTTTACGAACGAGCCGAACATTGAAATTGCGCCCCCTCCAGATATCACCGGACTCTCCAAGGAGGATTTTGCCAGATATGTGGCTAATGTTGGTGATGTTAATGGGGACGGATGGAACGACTTGGCCGTAATATTCGGCGATCAGGTCCTTCTATACCACTGCGGACCGAAGTCAGACGAAGGCTATGACTTGGACCTTAGCGGAAGGGCCCAGACGGTTGCAGAGGCTGGCGATTTTAACGGTGACGGATTTAATGACCTTGTGTGTGGCCAGACACGGACAGCAGACGGCGCGGTCGACATCTATCTGGGAGGACCCAGATTTGACTCCACCTATGATTGCTCGAGATATAGACTCGACCTGCCTCCTGTACTCTTGCAAGATATTGGCTACAATGTTTCATCCGCTGGAGATTTCAATGGAGACGGCATATGCGACTTCATGTTTTCTTGCCGCAATTTCGCGGGGGGATTGCCGGGCGACGTCTTTGTGATTGCCGGAAGCGGAGACATTGTGACCGGAGTCAATGAACGTCTTGACACTGTTCCCTCTGCACACGATCCGACGCTCGCGAACTACCCCAACCCCTTCAACGGCTCAACGCGCCTCGTGTTCTCGCTCGATCGGCCGTCGGATGTCGAACTGGCGGTGTATGACATGCTCGGAAGAAGAGTGAAGGTGCTGGTATCGGGCCGACGCTCGGCCGGCGAGCAGACGGCAGTGTGGAATGGGCGGACCGAGACCGGGGAAGCGGCGTCGGGAGTGTATTTTTGTCGGCTCTCTGTGGGTGGGAGGCAAGTCAGCCAGAAGATGATGATGGTGAAATAATCTTCGGTCGCTCTGGCGAAATCCGCCTGCGGATTTCGACTACCCGACATCATTCTTCCGTACCGTCAGAGGGTTAAAGAATCCCCCTCATCCACCATCCGCCGGAAATACTCATGGAGCATTTCGGTCACCGGCCCTCCGGAGATGAGCGTGCGCCGTGCTCCGTGACCGATCACCCCAACCCCCACCACCAGCTTGAGCGAACTGGAAATGAATATCTCATCTGCCGACAGCATGCTTCCAAGCGTATCGTGCCGCTGGGCGATCTTCAACTTCAGTCGCCGCGCGACCGCGATCACCGCCCGCCGCGTCACGCCGTCAAGACACCCGGCCGACAGGGGCGGCGTGTATATGATCCCACGCTTGACCCAAAAGATGTTCGCCGAAGTAACCTCGGCCACCCGGTGATTCTCGTTAAGAAGGATGGCGTCATCATATCCCGAAGCCAATGCCTTGCGGAAGGCCGCCGCCTGGATTGCATACGACACCGTCTTGATCTGTCGGAACGGCGAATCCTGATCAACCAGAAACTCCGACACCTGAAGTTTGAACGGCTCTTCCGGCAGATCATGCCTCGATACGCTGATCACCACGCGGGGCTTTCCCGGTTTTCCCGTCCAGCGCGGCGAGTCGCCGCTGGTAATCGTCAAGCGAACCTTCTTGTACCGATCAGGGTGCCGCCCCGCGGCGGTTTTCATCCACCGCCTGAGCTTTGCATCGGCTACCGGCAGGCGAAGCCCGATCATCCGAGCGCCGTTCTTCAGCCGGCGAAGATGACGATTGGCGAATATCAATCGGTCGCCGACCGCCAGAAAGGTCTCGAACAATCCTTCAGCGTAAAGAAACGAATTATCGATCACCGGTATCCGGGCGGCGCGGGCCGGCACGATCCGACCGTCAATCGACGTGACTATCTTTGGTACTAAACGCGGCATTCTCATCTCCAATCGGCGCCAAACTATGCCGCTCGTACCGAAAGTCAAGCGTTGAGTAATTGCGCGTTGACAGTCCGCCGTCTGACGCGTAACCTTCCGTATGGACTCCGCGCGTTTGCTCCTTGTCTTTATCGGGATCGTCGTGGCCTTGCGCCGCAAAGTTCCGGTCGGTATCACCCTGTTCGCCGCCGGTCTCTTCGCCGCGCTACTCTATCAAGTATCTCTTTCTCAGTTATGGCACGGATACCTCGGGCTGGTAACTTCCATCCGCTTTCTCTCGTTGACCGGCGTCATCATTTTTGTCACGATTCTGGGACAACTGCTCAAATCGCTCGGCTACCTCGAGCGACTGTCGCACGCCTTCAGCGGTTTGTGGGGCGGTCACCGGACGGCCGCCATGGTTTTGCCTCCGGTGGTTGGGCTTATGCCCATGCCCGGCGGTGCCCTCCTGTCGGCCCCGCTGGTCGAACAAGCGATGGCCGACCCGAAATATGCCCCGGAACTCAAAACCGCCACCAACTACTGGTTCCGGCATCTGGTCGAATTTTCCTGGCCGATCTATCCGGGACTCGTGCTCAGCGAAGCCATCACCCATGTCCCGATCGGACAGGTGGCCCTCATGCAATTCCCCCTGTCCGTCGCGATGGTAATCATCGGATACTTCTTCTTTGCCCGCCAGATCGACCGCGGCGCGGGGGAGAGGATCAGCGCCTCGCGAATCGTCACCGGTTTCTTCGGAGCCATCTGGCCGATCGCCACCGCCATCCTGATCTACGGGGCGGTCCGCTGTGATCTCTCTGTAGCGGTTCTGGCCGGCTTGATTCTGCTTGTCGCCGTGGCGAAACCAATGCGACAACTCCTGGTGGAAGCGCTACGGGAGGGACTCTCGTACAAGCTGGTCTTTATGGTGTTCGGCATTCTTTCCTTTCAGACCGTCCTCGAACTCTCCGGAGCGATCAATTCAATCCCGGCGCTGGCCGCAACCTTCCATCTTCCGCCTCCCGTTATCATATTCTTGGTTTGCTTTACTGTTGGGGCACTGACCGGCATGACTGCCGCCTATGTCGGTCTTGGCTACACCCTGCTGGCCGGATTTATCTATCAACCCACCCCGAATCCCGGCTATATGGTGCTGGCTTACGCCTCCGGCTATATCGGGATGTTGCTCGCCCCCACCCATCTCTGTCTGATCCTTACCAACGAGTATTTTCGGTCCGACCTTGGCGGCGTGTACAAGCGCATAATCCCGGCATCGATACTGCTCGCTATTATCGGATGGCTCCTGTCGGTCTCCCCATGGCCCGATTTGGTGGTCGGGTAATATGTTGATAGACAACAAATTGGCGGCGCCCGTTAAAGCGTTGGCGACTGAGGGCCGACACGAAAATAGTCCTTGGACAGGCCGTCTGGCAACCATTTGCACAGCAACACGTTGTCCAATCGACAGACCGGGAAGGAATCGGAACTTTTTTGGTATTGGTGGGTAGATAAGATAGAACCTGTTACCAGAAGGTAGGCATGGCCAAGGAAACCGAGAAGGACATAGACTTCGCGCTGATGCGCTCCATCCAGAACGGTGATATGGTGGCGTTCAATACGCTGGTGGACCGGTACAAGGACCGGCTCATGAACGT
>JACRAV010000054.1 GCA_016213305.1 Candidatus Zixiibacteriota bacterium
AGGATGCGGTCTTTGACTTTTTCGAGATTGTAATGGTCCTCGTTGAGCACCTTTTTCGCCTTGTTCAGATCGAGCAGGTCTTTGGTCGATTTTGACCAGGGCAAAGAAACCAGCCAGTCGAGATAGGTGCGGGAGACGGTGTACTCGGCGGAGGCCTGCGACATATGCCCGAGCCGCTCCAACTCCTTGCGGGCCGCCTTCTCGGCCACTTCCGGCATCAGCGCTTCCACGATTCGTTTTTCGAATTCTTCTATTTCGCTCTTGTCGTCGCCGTCGCCCAGTTCTTTGCGAATCGCTTTCAGCTGTTCGCGAAGGATGAAATCCTTTTGCGACTTGCCCAGTTCGCTGGCGGCGGTTGCTTGAATCTTCTGCGACAGTTCGAGCACGCCGATTTCCTTGACGATCGCCGTGTACAACAGCTCGGCGCGGCGAAGAACATTCGCTTCTTCGAGGATGTGCTGTTTCTGCTCGATCGACATGTTCAGGTACGAGGCGACAAAATCGGTCAACTTGGACACCGTGTCCTGATTGATGGCGGAAACGTGAAATTCCTCGTTCAAGTACGGCGCCAGATCGACCAGCGCCTTGACCTTCTCGATCACATTGCGCTGGAGCGCTTCGAGTTTGACCGAGTTATCCACCTGTTCGACTAGCTCTTCCACTTCGGCCGTCAGATGGGGGGTGACGGTGGCAAACTTGCGAATTCGAACGCGCGATAACCCCTGCACCAGAAAACGAACCGTGCCGTCGGGGAAGCGGAGCATCTTGAGGATATTTCCCGCAGTGCCGACGGTGTACAGATCGTTGGGGCCGGGATTTTCCTGCTTGGGATTCTTCTGCAAGAACAGCCCGATCCGGCTTCCGCGCATGAGCGCTTCGTCCACCAGCCGGGTTTGCGCCGCATCCTGAATCATAAGCGGGGTGATCAGGTAGGGATAGACCACCACACCCTTGAGCGGGAGAATGGGCAGAGTCGATGACGTTACCGTGTCATCGATCTGCGTATGTTCCAATACTTTCGCCATATCGCTAGTTCACATCCTGTCTGTCATATATCGGCACCCTGAGCAAAAACTGAACAGGTTGTCCTTAAACCGGTCCGGGCGTCACACGGTTCCCATGATTCGCCACCCGTGTGGTGTCAGGCGTCCCCGCCTGACCCTCTTCAAACCGCCCATCGGTCAGGTGGGGACCCCTGACCGCACTGATGTCACACATTAAACCGGAACAAAATGACATCGCCGTCCTCAATCACATACTCTTTTCCCTCGAGCCGCTGTTTTCCGGCCGCTTTGATCGCCGCCGGCGTTTTGAGGGTCACATAGTCGTTATACGCGGTCACTTCGGCCCGGATAAACCCGCGTTCGATGTCGGAGTGGATTACCCCGGCCGATTTCTGGGCATTCGTTCCTTTGCGAATAGTCCAGGCGCGGACCTCCGGCTCACCGGCCGTCAAAAATGATATCAATCCCAGCAGGGAATATGACCGCTGGACCACCACATCCATCGCCGGTGTGGCGATTCCGAGATCGGTCAGAAACGCCCCGCGTTCGTCGGCGCCCAGTGAAACCAGCTCCATCTCGATTTTGCCGCACACCACCGCCAGTTCGCGCCGGCCTGCCTGCACCAGATGCCGGTATTTCTGCTCGATACTGGCCGCCTCGGGGAGTTGATCCTCCGCAATGTTCAGCACGATCAACAGCGGTTTCAGCGACAACAGCATGTACCCTTTGAGGGGGCGCAGTTCGTCCTCGGTCAGATTCAATTCGATCAGCGGCTTGCCCTCTTCGACAAACTTGAGACACCGTCTCAGCAGTTCGATTTCGTGCTGTTCATGCTTGTCGCCGGTCAGCTTGGTCTTGCGTTCGCGCTTCTCGATATTGCTTTCGACGAGCACCTGATCGAGAAATACCAGTTCGTCGATGACATTGTGGATATCGGCATCGGGCTTGGCGTCGGGGGAAAAGGCATCGACCACCATGATGAACGCCTCCATCTGGCGGAGTTCCTGATTGATCTCAAGTCCGGCGGCTTCTTTCCCTTTGCCGGAGAGACCGGGAGCGTCAAGCAGTTCGATTTCAGCGTAGGTGATCTTCTTGGGGTGGACCAGTTCGGCCAGCGCCTCAAGACGGGCGTCCGGGACCTTGATAATCGCCCGGTGGACCGCCTGTGAAAAGTCCCCCACCGCCTGGTGTTGAGCGCCGGCGGCGTTGAAGATGGTTGTCTTGCCGCTCTGCGGCTTGCCTATAATGCCAAGTTTCATAGAACCCATAAGCTACGGGGGTTTGCCCCGGTCGGCAAGCGGGGAGTTGGGATTGTTTTGGGGTCCGCTTCATGTAGGTCGGGTTGCGAGTACGCCGTCAGGCGGACGAGCTACCCGACATCTTTGAGTTCTCATGCACGTCGGGACCCTTGCGGCCCCGACCCACATGGCTGGTGTGATATTCGCGGCGGGCGACCCTGCCGGCGTTACACAATGTAACGGGGAGATACGTCTTATTCGGCATGTGGCCGGGTGACGGTTGCCGCGGCTGACTCGGGACCTGATAAGGCGGTCGGCGCGGCGTCTTGACACCGTGGCTTTTATGGACATATATTTCTATGACAATAATCGCGAATAATCTGATTTGCCATGAGTGAGGCGGTATGCGCAAAACTTGTGTGACTATCGTGTTGCTGGCGGTCTGTAGTCTGTTGCTACACTGCTCGCATAAGGCCGATGTGGTCACGTCGTCGCCCGTCGTTGTTCGAACCCCGGCTCAACTGAATCCGACCGAGAAGGACATGGTTGAATCGGTCAATCGGTTCAGCTTCAAACTGATTCAGGCCGTCAACAGCGAGGCGGACCCGAACAAGAATGTCTTCGTCTCGCCGCTGTCGGTCTCGTATGCGCTGGGCATGCTCCGCAACGGCGCCGGCGGCGCCACCAAAACCGAGATAGACTCGGTGCTGGAACTTTCCGGATTTCCCGCGAATGGCGCCAACCTGGCGTATCAGAGCTTGACGACCATCCTGACAGGGGCCGATGCGGCGGTGACGTTCAGTGTCGCCAACTCATTCTGGAGTCAGAGGGGATTCGAGGTCCAATCCGGCTTTGTCGAAGTCTGTCGAAAATACTTCGACGCCCGGATTGAAGAAGTCGATTTCGCGGATCCGCAGACGGCCACGGACATCAATAATTGGGTCAGAGACAACACGGGGGGATTGATCGAAAAGATGGTTGAGCCGCCGATACCGGCCGACGTGATCGCGATGTTGCTGAACGCGCTCTATTTCAAAGGGGGGTGGACCTACCCGTTCGACTCGGCCGACACCAAACCGGGTTTGTTTCGCACTTCAGCAGGATCGAACGTAACTTGCGACTTCATGTTCAAGTTCATGGCCTCTGATTCACTGGCTACGGGAGAGAAGTTCGCTCACAGCCCGGCCGCAGGTTTTGCGGACAGCCAAGTCATTGGCATCACCCTGCCATACGGAGACCATGGTTTCCGCATGACGCTGGTTCTACCGCGCGAATCGATCTCGGTCGACCAACTCATAGGCGGTTTGACTCAAGAGACCTGGGACGGTTGGATGCAGTCAAGCCGCGTATCAAAGCCATGGTTCAAAATGCCGAAATTCGAGTTCGAATTTGGCATGAAATTGAATGATATCCTTAAGAGTCTGGGGATGAACGCCGCGTTCGACCCCAACTCGGCTGACTTTAGCAATCTGTTCGTCAATACCGGGTCGTGCATAAGCGATGTGCGGCACAAGGCGTTCGTGAAGGTTGATGAAAAGGGCACCGAGGCCGCCGCGGTCACAATAGTCACCTCCGTGCTGACCAGTTTCGGCCCGACCATCTTCGACCGACCGTTCTTTTTCGTGATCCACGAGGTCGAATCCGGTGCGGTTCTGTTTATGGGGAAGGTAGTAGATCCGACGTTGAAGGGATAGCACAATAGCTTCGGCGACATGACAGAGTACGTCGCATCTCGACTACACTCGATGCGACTAAGAAACGTCATTGCGAGCTCTTGTAGGGCGGGTTTGTCCGCGAACCCGCCTTCTCTGCTTTGAATGAAACAGTGGTTCAGCTACGCTACTCACTGAAAATGCGCCTTAGCAGATTGCGTCGCGAAAACAAGAGTGTGTATATTGACTCCAAGCGTCTTTTGCGTAAGAAGGGATCAGAGAATGGAGAGTTGGTGGGACCTAGGTGAGCGTGGCGGATATCGAGGCCACGAGCTAGTTGTCGGACATATTACTTGCCCCTTTTGTTTAGAGACTGGTAACTTCAGCACGCGGCATCACTCGGAGAAAAAGAGGCCAAATTCTACGAAAAAGCTCAATTTTGACACGCTTGAGTGCGGCAATTGCAAGGGGTTCGTCTTAGTGCTATGGTCTGCGAGTGATCATCCATCTCGCGATGGAGTTCACGATTTTAGGGTTGTTCCTTGGCCCCTTCGATACGGCTCATATCCGAAACACTGGCCGGAACAAGTTGGAAGGTATTGGCTACAAGCGAAAAAGAACCTGCTGAGCGAAAACTGGGACGCAGCAGCGATGCTCGCCCGAAGCTCGCTGCAAGCGGCGCTTAGAAATCAAGGTGCCAGTGGCGCTAACCTCAAGCAGGAGATCGATGGTCTTGCCGAAAAGGGTATATTGCCGCCAATAATGAAAGAGTGGTCGCATGAAGTCAGGGAGCTGGGAAATGACACGACTCATCCTGCTCAAGATCAAGCCCCGACCGATCCACAAGACGCAAAAGACCTTGTGCGGTTTCTTGATTTCCTCTTTGAGTGCCTTTACGATCTCCCTCACCAGATTCTAGAATACCGATCACGCAAGAAGGATTAGGGGCGGTAGCTTACTGGTTTCGAATGATTCGGCGATTCTTCAAAATTACTGAGGCCGGATGATTCGATAGTGCATCGTGTCCTTCAAACAACTTAATCAGGTCCTCGTACAGAGCAATTTGAGACCAGTTGCGATCTAGATCATGAAGAACGTTTAGAAGCGCGACGGATGCTCTCAAAAAATTGTCAAACGAACCCGGTAGGTTTTCTGGGTTCCAAAAGAACTGGACACCGATTTCCGAGGGCTTTTGGTTTGTTTCATAGTTCGACGGTCCCAGCACCCAATACATCTTTGTAGCGCGTCGCACAAGGTTTTCCCGGTCAATTGCCACCCAGTATTGTAGCAAATTGGCTCTCTGCGTCACGGTAGGGTCGTCGGAGATTTCAGAGGCAACCAATTTCACGACTGGCGCACCTAGGTACACATCGGCCGCCTCATAGTTGTTTGAAAAAACAATTTGGTCAGACCTCTTCTTCGGAAAGCCCACTCGAAGTGTAACCCGCTTTGGCGCTTTCCACAAAAAAAGTCTCAAAATTTGCCCTGTAGAATAAAGTTCTAGAGATTGAGCTTCGGTGTCTGCAATTCCGATGAAGAAGGGATTTTCTTGGCTTGATATCCAATTCAACTCATGGCTCTTTTTGTACCGGATTGGACTCTTGCTTGATTTCACCTGTACGGCGAAGAAGCCGCCTGCTTTCAACAGATCACCGACGGTTTCATACAATGTGCAAAGGAGATCGTGTCCAACGTCCTCCTGGCGAGGCACTCTGCTGACGAACGCAATCCTTCCTAACAGGTATTCCGCCAGCAGTTCTGCCGAATCACCTATGCGCACCCTCGCAAGCCTACGGCCTGTCATTAGCTATACTCTCTATCGCTTTTGGTCATTTCAAGACTTGGGTGAGAATTATCCACCTACCCCTTAAAAACCGTCTTCCCCTCCGCCTTCAGGTCCTTGCACCCCTGAGCCACCCGCTTGGCCATGTTTTCTTCGGATTTCTTCAGGTATGAGCGCGGGTCGAACTTCTTCTTGTCGGCTACGTCGGTTGCGGTGTGAGTCAGGACCTTTCGGTTAGCATCCACATGCGCCACGATCGATTCGGTGAACGCATACTGCGTGTCGGTGTCGATATTCATCTTCACCACGCCGTACTCCAGCGTCTCGTGGATGTCCTTCAAATCCGAACCGGAACCGCCGTGGAAGACCAGATCGAAATACGCCTTCGGGCCGAACTTCTTGACCACTTCGTCCTGCCCCTCCTTGAGGATTTTCGGCTTGAGCACCACGTTGCCGGGTTTGTAAATCCCGTGCACGTTGCCGAAGGTGGCCGCCAGCATATACCGTCCGCCGATCGGCGAAAGCGCCTTATAGACCTCTATCATGTCCTGCGGCGAGGTGTACAGCTTGGCATGGTCGGTTGCGCTGTTGTCCACCCCGTCTTCTTCGCCGCCGACCACTCCGATCTCGACTTCGAGAATGATGTCGTTCTCTTTGCACAGTTTCATCAGTTCGATCGATTTGGCGATATTCTGTGCGAGCGGAAGCTCCGAACCGTCGAACATGTGCGACTGAAATAGATTCCCAAGTCCTGCCTTGCGGCGACGCGCTGTTTCCTGTATCAGCGGCAACATAAACTTATCGACCTTCCCGGGGGGACAATGGTCGGTGTGCAGAGCGACATAGACCGGGTATTTCTCGGCGACCCGATGGCAAAACTCCGCGAGCGCAATGGCGCCGAACGCCATGTCTTTGACCGCGAGTCCCGAACCGAACTCCCCGCCGCCGGTGGAGATTTGAATGATGCCGTCGGATTTGGAGTCGGCAAACCCCTTGAGCGCGGCGTTGATCGTTTCCGACGAGGTCACATTGATCGCGGGAAAAGCGTATCCGCCCTGCTGGGCGGAGTCGAGCATTTTGCGGTAAATTTCCGGTGTGGCTATGGGCATGGCTTATTCCTTTCGCATTTCGATCATTTCATTATTCAATACGATAAGTCATTGCGAGTCCGCTTCGGACGAAGCAATCTCGCGGACAATCTCCATGTGTTCGGCGCGAGTTGTCATATCATCGAGTTCGAGGCGAGATTGCTTCGCTCGAAGACTCGCTCGCAATGACGTGATGCTACATGCGCTTTCATCATTCGGTCGGGCACGAGCCCCGCGCTCGTGCCATCCTCGATTCCCGACAATATGGCAGGTGCACAGGGCACCTGCCCTACTTCTTCCTGTAGGTCGAAACCCCTGTGGTTTCGACATCTTTCCCTCGCTGGTGTCAGGTGGGGGCACCCGACACCACTTTGACTACTTCATCAACTGTCTCAGCACCATCGGGAGCACCCCGCCGTGGCGGTAGTACTCGACCTCAATTTGCGTGTCGATCCGCACCAGCGCCTGGAACGAGCGCGGGCCATTCTTGGATTGCACGCGCACCGTCACCAACTGCCTCGGATGGAGATTGTTGGAAAGTCCCTCGATGGAGAAGATTTCCTCGCCCGTCAGGCCGAGTGTCTCGCGCGATTCGCCCTCATCAAATTGAAGCGGCAGGACGCCCATTCCGACCAGATTCGACCGGTGAATTCGCTCGTAGCTCTGCGCGATAACCGCTTTCACGCCCAAAAGGAGCGTCCCTTTCGCGGCCCAGTCGCGCGACGATCCCATGCCGTAATCGCGCCCGGCCAGAATGATGAGCGGGGTGTGACTCTCTTTGTATTTCATCGCGGCGTCGTAGATGGACATCGCTTCGTCGGTCGGCAAATATCTGGTGACTCCCCCCTCGCTACCTGCCAGCAGGAGATTGTGCAGACGGATATTGGCGAACGTGCCGCGCGTCATCACCCGGTCGTTGCCACGGCGCGAACCGTAGGAATTGAAATCCGAGAACTTCACGCCATTGTCCATGAGGAACTTTCCCGCCGGCGAGTCGGCCTTGATCGACCCGGCGGGGGAAATATGGTCGGTGGTGATCGAATCGCCGAACATCGCCAGCACCCGCGCTTCTTTGATCGCGCCGATCTCGCCCGGTTCCCGTTTCATTCCCACAAAGAACGGCGGTTCCTGAATGTATGTCGAATCGGGTGCCCAGTCATAGATTTCACTCTTCTTGGACGTTATGGCGTTCCATGTCGGATTCCCCTCAAATACCGAACTGTATTGTGAGCGGAACAGCTCCGGCGTGACACTTTCCCGGATATGGTTCATGATTTCCGCTTGTGTCGGCCAGATATCTTTCAGGAATACGTCTTTCCCCTTGCCGTCAACGCCGATCGGCTCGGTGGTGAGATCGATATCGATCGTCCCGGCCAGCGCATACGCCACCACCAGCGGCGGCGAGGCCAGATAATTGGCTTTGGTGTGCGGGTTGATCCGTCCCTCGAAATTGCGATTGCCGGACAGCACCGAGGCGGCGATGATCTTGCCGTCGGTGATCGCCTTGGCGACCGCGTCCGCAAGCGGGCCGGAATTGCCGATGCAGGTGGTGCACCCGAACCCGACATTGTAAAAGCCAAGCTTTTCCAGATACTGCAAAAGACCGGCCTTTTTCAGATACTCGATCACCACCCGCGATCCGGGGGCCAGCGAGGTTTTGACATACGGCTTGGATTTCAGTCCGCGTTCGACCGCTTTCTTCGCGACCAGCGCGGCGGCGATCAGCACCGAGGGATCGGATGTATTCGTGCACGACGTAATAGCCGCCAGCACCACCGCGCCATGGCCGATTTGCGCCTGATACCCATCGCGGATAGTGGCGGTTGCTCTCAGATCGGCCCCGGCCAGTTCGTAGCCGCGGTCTTTGATCGATTTGGGGAGCGATGACACAAAATCCTGTTTGATTTGCGACAGTACAACCCGGTCCTGCGGCCGTTTCGGGCCGGCCATCGACGGCTGGACCGTGCTCAAATCCAGTTCGAGCAGATCGGTGTATTCCGGTTCCGCCGAACCTTTGGCGCGGAAGAGTCCCTGTTCTTTGCAGTATCTTTCGACCAGATCGATTTCGTCATCGGAACGTCCGGTCATTTTGAGATAATCGAGCGTTGACTGATCGACCGGGAAATATCCGATCGTCGCGCCATACTCCGGCGCCATGTTGGCGACCATCGCCTTGGCGGGAAGAGACAATTCATCGAGCGCCGGGCCGCAGTATTCGACAAATTTATTAACCACACCCTTTTTGCGGAGCATCTGCGTGGCAGTCAGCACCAGATCGGTGCCGGTGGCTCCTTCGGGAAGACGGCCGGTCATCCGGAAACCGATCACTTCGGGCATCAGCATGTACATCGGCTGGCCGAGCATGACCGCCTCGGCCTCGATCCCGCCCACACCCCAGCCGACTACGCCCAGACCGTTGATCATGGTCGTGTGGCTGTCGGTGCCGAGCACCGTGTCGGGCATTACCACCCCGTTGTTGTGCCAGACCACTTTCGCCAGATATTCGAGATTCACCTGGTGCACAATGCCGGTCGCGGGAGGTACGACGCGGAAATTGTTGAAGGCATTCTTCCCCCAATGAAGGAATTGATACCGCTCGCCGTTGCGATCGAATTCAATCTGCATGTTTTTGGCGAGCGCATCTTCGGAGCCGAAGGCATCCACCTGCACCGAGTGATCGATCACCAGATCGGCGGGGATGAGCGGGTTGATTTTTTTCGGATCCCCTCCCATTCGTTTCATCGCCGAGCGCATGGCGGCCAGGTCAACGACCGCAGGCACACCGGTGAAATCCTGAAGGATCACCCGGGCCGGTTTGAACGGAATTTCGATCTCCCCCACTTTTTTGGGATTGTAGGCGGCGGCTCTCGTGACATCCTGCTCGGTAACCGTGTGGCCATCGACCGACCTCAGCACCGCCTCGAGCATCACCTTGATCGAATAGGGCAGGCGTTCGATCCGCCCATGTTTGGCCAGCGCGGCCAGCCGGTAGTATTTGAATGTCTTGTTCTTGCCTTTAATATCTGACATGGCGCCAAACGGGTCCATCTGTGACCTCCGGGAAAGCAGTTTCTACGACGTTTTGCGCTCAAGTATAGCGGGCCGGCAGGGGGATTTCAAGGTTCGATC
>JACRAV010000058.1 GCA_016213305.1 Candidatus Zixiibacteriota bacterium
CGGGTGCATCGGCGTGAACAGCGGCCCCTTGTTTTCAATACTGTCGGGTATCCGGTCGTAACCGTAAATGCGGCCGACCTCTTCGATCAGATCGATCTCCTTCTCGATATCCGACCGGAAAGTCGGCACCGTGACCGAAATTGGATCCCCTCCGCTTGCCGTCAGTTCCAGATCACCCAGTATTTTCTTCATCGTCTCAATCGGGATATCGGCGCCCAGTAGCTGATGACATCGCGACGGCCGCAGAGTCACCGTTTTCGGATGTATTGGCTGAGGGTACCAATCAACCGCTCCCGCCAGCACTTCGCCCCCGCACAAATCGGCAAGCAACTGGGCGGCGCGAGCCGAGGCCCGCTCGACATTATTCGGATCAACCCCGCGCTCGAATCGGTACGAGGCCTCTGAATTGATTCCCAGTTCTCTCCGGCTCTTGCGAATGACGATGGGATTGAAATAAGCAACTTCCAGCAAAATATTTTGCGTATCGGTGGAGACTTCGGAATCAAGTCCTCCCATAACTCCCGCCGCCGCCACCGGCCGCTTGCCGTTGGTCACCAGCAGGACCTCATTGGTCAGCGTATGTTCCTTGCCGTCGAGCGTCGCGAACTTTTCGCCTGCCGTCGCGCGGCGCACCACCACTTCGCGGGAACCGAACCGGTCCAGATCGAAGGCGTGCATCGGATTCCCCGTCTCCAGCATGACATAGTTCGTGATATCCACCACATTCGAGATCGGCCGCACTCCCGCCGCCAGGAGCACTCTTTGCATCCACCAGGGCGACGGACCCATCTTCACGTTCCGAATTATCCGCGCCGTGAACCGCGGACACCCGACCGGATCATCGGAGCGAACCTTGAACATGTCGGCGGCCTTCTCTTTGGCCTCATGTAACCTGATTTCCGGCCGTTTGACTTTTATTCCCGCCAGCGCCGCCAGATCGCGGGCCACCCCGATCGCCGAAAGCGCGTCTCCCCGATTCGGCGTGATCTCGAAATTCAAAACGTAATCATCAAGTTCCAACTGCTCCGCCAACGGCCGGCCGATCGCCACCGACGGCTCCAGCACCATCGTCCCTGAATGATCGGCCGAAAGACCCAGCTCCGACTCTGAGCAGATCATCCCCGATGATTCATTGCCCCTGATCGTGGCCCGGCTGATTTTCATCCCTCCCGCCAGTTCCGCACCTACTTTAGCCAGCGCCACCTTCTGGCCAACCGCCGCATTCGGCGCGCCGCAGACCACCGTGAGTTTTTCCGAGCCGATATCGACCACCGCTTTTCTGATCTTCGATGCCCCGGGAATCTCATCGAGCGAAAGAATCTGCCCGACCACGACATTATTGAGATACCGGGCCATCGACTCGACGCTCTCGCAGTTCAGCCCGGAGAGGGTCAACCGGTCGGCCATCTGTTCAGCCGACCAGTCCAGCCCGGTCAATTCTTTCAGCCGGCGATACGATACTTGCATGGTCTATACAAACTGTCTTAGGAATCGGACGTTCGAGTTGAAGAACAAGCGGATATCGTTGATCTTGTATTTGAGCATAGCCTGCCGTTCGACCCCCATGCCGAAGGCAAAACCGGTGTACTTCTCCGGGTCCCACCCCGCCTTTTCCAGCACATTGGGATGGATCATCCCGCTCCCCAGAATCTCCAGCCAGCCGGCATACTTGCACAACTGGCACCCCTTGCCCTCGCACAAAAAGCAGGTGATATCGATCTCTATCGACGGCTCCGTGAATGGAAAAAACGTCGGCCGGAAACGGTACTTGAGCCGCTCGCCGTAGAAAGCGCGGCAGAACGCCACCAGCGTCCCTTTCAGATCGGCGATCGAGATATGCTCATCCACCAGAAACCCATCGACCTGATGAAACGAAATATGGGACCGGGTGGTGATTTCCTCGTGACGGAATGTCCGCCCCGGCATGATCAGCTTGATCGGCGGCTTGCGCTTTTCGAGTTCCCGCGGCTGGACCGGCGTGGTGTGCGTGCGCAGTACCCGCCCCCCCTCCACGAAAAACGTGTCCTGTTCGTCGCGGGCCGGGTGATCGGGCGGAAAATTGAGCGCTCCAAAATTATAGTAGTCGGTCTCGACATGCGGGCCATGGGCGATCTCGAACCCCATCCCGTGAAACACCGTGCAAATCTCCCCCATCACCTGGTTGAGAATGTGAACGACCCCCTGCCTCTGCCCCGTGCCGGGAAGAGTGGGGTCAAACGCGGCCTCCTGGCCGCCCGACTCAAACGTCGCGATTCGCTCGTTCAAAAGCGCCTCGAGCCGCCCGCGCGTTTCGTTGGCCTTCGCCCCGACCAGCTTGCGCTCGTCGATGCTCAGGTCTTTGAGATTTTTGAGAATGGTGTTAATCGGACCTTTACGACCCAGAAACCGGAATTCCAGTTCCCGTAATGAATCGAGCGAATCAGCCGTACTGATTCGCTCGAGCGCTTCGCTTTCCAGCTTCGCAACGTCGTCCAACAGCGACATATCGCGACCGTCTATTTACCGGCGGCCATCCCGACCAGGGTGGTGAACGTGGTCATGTCGCGGGCGGCGATATCGGCCAGCGCTTTGCGGTCCAGCGCGACTCCGGCCCTCTTCAGCCCCGCCATCAACGTCGAATAATTGGTGCCGCTCAGTTTGGCCGCCGACGAAATGCGGGCGATCCATAGCGCGCGAAACTCCCGCTTGCGGGCGCGCCGGTCGCGGTACGAATACCGCATCCCGCGATGCACCGTCTCGAGCGCGGTGCGGTACAGTTTGCTCCGGCCGCCGAAACCGCCGCGGGCTTTTTTGAGCACTTTCTTGTGACGGCGGTTGGCCGCCACGTTATTTGTTGCACGAGCCATGGTCTTCTCCTGTTATCTCCGCTTAGTTCTGCAGGCCGATCAGAATCTTTTTCAGATCGGTCTTGTGAACCAGCCCTTTTTTGCGCAGTTGACGCACCCGCTTGGGCGACTTCTTGTTCATGATATGCGACTTGAAGGCCCGTTTGTATTTGACCTTCCCGGTTCCCGTCTTCTTGAACCGTTTCGTCATCGCCTTTTTCGACTTCATCTTCGGCATCGTCTACCTCTCGTCTATCGTTCTCATTCTTCTTCTATTCAGAGCAAAAAAATCACTCGGCCTCTTCGGCGTCGGCCTCGATCTCCGGCACCACCGTCGTCTTGTCCTTCTTCAGGTGGGCCACCGCCTGCGCCCTCTGCGCCGACAGCTTCTTGAGCAGTTCCGGCTTGGGACTCAAAACGCAGTTCATCGTGTTCCCTTCCTGCGTCGGCACCATATCGACATTCGCGATATCGGCCGTCTCTTTCACCAGCCGGTCCAGAATCGCCCGGCCGAACTCCACATGCGCCATCTCGCGGCCGCGAAACATCACGAATGCCCGCACCTTGCTCCCGTCCATCAGAAACTCCCGCACATGATTCAATTTGAAATTGAAATCGTGGTCGTCGATCTTCGGACGATACCGCATTTCCTTCAGCTGGAAGGTGTGCTGTTTCTTCTTCGCGATCTTGTCGCGCTTCGACAGCTCGTACTTGTACTTGCCGAAATCCAGTATCCGGCAGACGGGCGGGCGGCTGTTCGGTGACACTTCCACCAGGTCCAGTCCCAGTTCGCGGGCGCGGCTTAAGGCCTCGCTCGTCGGCACGATTCCAACCTGTTCCCCCTCGGGGCCGATCAGTCGCACCGGCGACACCCTGATCCGGTTATTTATCCGAATCTCTCTAATGCTGACGCTTGTGATGCATTCCTCCTGTTAAATTATGCCTGCGGCATTCCTTTGCTCTGTATCTCGGCAGTCACCAGGCCAATCGCCTCCGCGACCGGCTTCGATCCCACGTCTCCCGTGCCATGACGGCGCACCGAGACCGCCTTCTGATCGGCCTCCCGTCCGCCTAGTACAAACATGAACGGAACCTTCATAAGTTCCGCGTCGCGTATCTTCGCGCCGATCTTCTCCGAACGGTCATCCAGCGAAACCCGGACATTCGCCGCCTTCAACTGCTCGACCACCGCCCGGGCATACTCAAGCTGTCCGTCGGTAATCGGCAACACCTTGACCTGCGTCGGCGCCAGCCAGGTCGGAAAATTGCCGGCATAGTGCTCGATCAAAACGCCGAAAAACCGCTCGATCGACCCCAACAGCGCCCGGTGAATCATGAACGGACGCTTCTGCAGGCCATCCCGGTCAATATAATGCAAATCGAACCGTTCCGGCAGTGAGAAATCGAACTGAATCGTCGAGCACTGCCAGCTCCGGCCAATCGCGTCCTTGATCTTGATATCGATCTTTGGCCCGTAAAACGCTCCGCCCCCCTCGTCCACCTGGTAGGTCAGACGTGCACGGTCGAGCGCCGCGCGAAGCCCGGCCTCGGCCTTTACCCAGTCCGCCGGGTCGCCGATCGCCTTTTCCTTGGGACGAGTCGAAAGGTAAATATCGTAGTTGGTGAACCCGAACGATTTCAGGATATGCACGCAAAAATCGATCGTCCAGACCAGCTCGGCCTCCATACTATCCTGCGCCACAAAATGATGCGCGTCGTCCTGCGTGAACCCGCGCACCCGCATCAGCCCGTGCAGAACCCCGGCCCGCTCATACCGATAGACCGTCCCAAGCTCCGCCCATCGGAGCGGAAGGTCCCGGTACGACCAGAGCCGCGACTTGTACATCTGGATATGGAACGGACAGTTCATCGGCTTGAGTTGATACAACCGCTCGTCCACCGTCATCGGCCCGAACATATTCTCGGCGTAAAAATCGGTATGGCCGCTCCGGTTCCACAGCTCGCGGTTGGCGACATGCGGACTGTACACCAGATCGTATCCGAACTTGAGATGTTCCTCGCGCCAGAAATTCTCCACCTCATTGCGAATCCGCGCCCCGCGAGGCAACCACATGATCAACCCCGCGCCAACTTCCTCGGTGATCGTGAACAGTTCAAGCTGTTTGCCGATCAGCCGGTGATCGCGCTTCTTCGCTTCTTCGATCCGGGTCAGGTATTCGTCAAGCTGGGCCTTTTTCGGATACGATACGCCGTAAATCCGCTGAAGCATCTTGTTCTTCTCGTCGCCCCGCCAGTACGACCCCGAAGTCGCGATCAACTTGAACGCCTTGATAATCCCGGTCCTCGGAATGTGCGGCCCCCGACAGAGATCCTCGAACCGCGATTGGTAGTACATCGTCACCGTGTCGTCGGGAATCTCGTTGAGCAATTCGACTTTATAGATCGCGTTCTTCCCGCTGTAATGAGCAATCGCGTCCGACCGCTTCTTCACTTCACAGCGAAATGGCGCATCCTCGGCCACAATCTCCGCCATCTTGTCTTCGATCTTCTTGATATCTTCGGGCGAGAACGGCTTCTCGACGTCGAAATCGTAGTACCACCCCTCGTCGATCGGCGGTCCGATCGCCAGCTTGACGCCAGGGAATACTTCCTGCACCGCCTGGGCCATGATATGCGACGATGAATGCCAGAACACGGTCTTTCCTTCGGGCTGATCGAAGGTCAGGATCGCCACCGTGGCGTCGGCCGGAATCGGGTACGACAGATCGCGCACCACGCCATCGACCTTGACGGCAACGGCGTCCTTGGCCAGACGTGGCGATATACTCTCGGCGATCTGCATACCGGTGGAACCGGGGGCAAACGCGCGGGTCGCGCCATCGGGCAATGTTATCGTCATCTGCGACATATCTTCACTTCTAATTCCGTCATTGCGAGGAGTCCGCCGCAGGCGGACGACGTCGCAATCTCGCTTCTCTTTCTTCGTAGGTCGGGTTGCGCCGTCCCGTTCTTACGGGACAAGCTACCCGACATCTTCCTCTTCATCCCCGCCTCCTGTGGCGGGGCCACACCAACACACCCGCGGGGCATACGTCACCCCGCGCCACGCTGGAATCTAATGGTGGGCGATACTGGAATTGAACCAGTGACCCCTTGCATGTCAAGCAAGTACTCTAACCAACTGAGCTAATCGCCCATTACACGCCACAAATCGGACAAGGGTCTTCCAGCGTAGCCCGAAGTATATCTTAGACTTGGGGGAAAGTCAACACCATTTTTGCCCCCCTCTGAGCCAAAAAGGTGTTGGCGGGAAAGGGGTTAGGCAATCCCGCCGATTGAGCCGCGTCTATGCCTGACTGGCCTTGCCGCCCGCGCCTCGACTTCTTTATTCCTCCCCGACTTCTAGTATTAGAGCGCGGCGTGTGACCCCCGCACCACACGGTTAAGGGAGTCCGCATTCTGCCGATATTACACATATGCCCTCAAGCTACCCCCA
>JACRAV010000014.1 GCA_016213305.1 Candidatus Zixiibacteriota bacterium
CTGCACCATCGGCGGTCTGCTCTACTGGTAGTTTGTCCCGAGGAACGAGGTGGAACTGGCTGTCAAATACACGCTTCGCACCGACAGCCGCAATGATGCCAACGCGAATTTCTATGGCTATACTCTCTGGCAATACGGCGTATCGGTCGATCTGGCACCGACCGCGAAACTGAGCGTCAAGGCCGGGTTCGAGGCCAAGACAAAGGACTATCCGAATTATTACACGTCGTGGATCGGCCTGGTGAATCGGGTGTCGATCGATTACAAGGATCTTTCAATCGAGCCGGCCTATCAGCTCTCCGACGCAGTCGCGCTGGTGGGATATGTGCGGAATTATGACAAGACCTCGAACGACTGGGCCTATGATTATCACGACATTTTCGCGGGCATGGGATTCCGGCTGACAATCTAGTCCGCCGCAACTCAGATCTGAATTCAATGAACAAATCCGGCGGCCGTGGGTGCACGGTCGCCGGATTTCATTTTGAGATCGGTTCTACCTTACTTTAGCAGGACCATCTTTCGGGTGGAGTGGTAGCTACCGGCATCGAGGCGGTACAGGTACACGCCCGAAGCCACGGTTTGGCCTTTGCTGTCCTTGCCGTTCCATTCCACGACATGGCGACCGGCGGGCATCGATTCCGACGCCAGCGTGGCGACATGGCGGCCCAGCAGGTCGAACACTTCGAGTTTCACATCCGAAACCGCCGGCAGGTCAAATGAGACTGAGGTCGTCGGGTTGAACGGATTGGGATAGTTCTGGAGCAGGGCGAAGTCGGTCGGGATCGACTGACCGACGGCATACCCGAACTTGTCGGCCATTTCGATGCTCACCAGTTCGGCGTCGGTGTAAATGATATCGCCGGAGAAGCCCTTGATGATCTGTCCCTGGGCCTCGCCACCGAACGGCACATGGACCAGAACGCGCGTATTGGTGCCGTCAAAGCCGTACTCCATCTTGGCGTCGGTGGCCAAGAGCGGGGCGACATTCCCCTTCAGGACCATGAAGACGGCTCCCAGTTCGGCGCCGGTGACATTGATGGCACCCCGATCAGTACTTACCTCCACAGAAGGATAGATCGGTTTCGGGTATTCGCGAGCGTCGCCCACGACGACACGAATGAGGTACACCAGATCGGCGACCGACAGTGAGATGCCGTCGGCGTTGATGTCCGACGCGGCCGTGGAGCCCTCAATGTGCGGCACAAAAGCGCTCAGACCCTTGATGAAGTAATTCGAGAACATGACGGCGTCGGCGATTTCGTACGCCTGGCCGTTGAGGTTGATATCCCCGCGGGCGTCGATTGAGTCGGCACAGACGATGTCCACACCACCGTTATAGAAGTCCAGGCACCGCTGTTGCGGCGGTTTGCCGGGCTGGGGCGACGAGATGCACCAGTTCTGCGCACCATAGTATGTCGGATAGCCGACCGTGCCGTTGTTGATCGGGATCGGGTTGGCGTAGTCATAGACGGTATCCGAGACAAACGTGGTATCACCCAACTTGTTGGAAATGATATTGTCGGCGCAATCCATCCAGAAGAATCGGACCGGCACATACTGGCATTCAAACGTCCGGTCATTGGTCACCAGGAAGCAGATGGAGGCCAGCTGAGTGGTGTCGGCAGTGGCCGGCTTGAAGCAGTACGGGTGGTACGCGCCGTTATTGGTCTCGGCGGCCGCGATGATGCGGATCAACCCCGACGGACAGCCGCTACCGCAATTGCCGTTCGCGCCGTAGCGATAGGTGAAATACTCCCATCCGCAATCGGTGATGAACTGCCCGGCATTGACGGACATCGGCGATAGCGCCGAGGCATCGTAGGCGATCAGCAGATCGTATCCGCCCATAGTCATGGCAAAACCTTGCATGGTAATTGAGACGCAGGTTTGTGCCCCCTGAAATGCCTTATGCACCTTTTCGATCGCGATGCTGGGGCAACAGAGCTGGCGATTGACCACGATCACGGCGGTATCCCTTACCACCGCTCCGCAGGAGTCGGAGACCTGGACGACTACGACATACGTGCCGTTGGCATTGGGCGCCACACAGATGGTGTTTTGAGCTGTGTCGATGGTTGCCGTACCGCTGACCAGCGATTCCGTCAATTTGCCGCCATCGAGATCACCGGTGGTGTAACTGACGCAGACTGCGGAATCCACGCCCAGACAAACGACCGTTTTGACCGTGTCGGCGCTCAAGGCAACCGTCGGCGGACGATTGATGGCGATCGTCATGACCATGGTATCCAGGGCGATGGCGCCACACCTATCCTTCACCTGAATGACGAAGGTATAGGTACCGGATGAATTCGGCGTGTAGCAGATGCGGTTGGCGGCGGTATCCAGTGAAGCGCCGCCGGGTGAAGCCAGGATAGTTTCAGAGGCAATGTCCGACAGTCCATTGGGATCGGAGACCTGATAGGTCCGGCAGACGGAACCGGCGGTACACTGGAATACGCTGGTGTCCCTTCCCAATGAGACCTGCGGCGGCGCGTTGATCGTCACGGTGAACACGACGGTATCCTCATCGACAGCGCCACAAGCGTCGGCAACCTGCACAATAAAGGTGTAGGTGCCGGAACCAGAGGGCGTGAAGCAGATCTCGTTGGTAGCGGTATCAATAGTGCCGCCACCGGATATCAGTTGTTCCAGGACGACATTGTTGTTCGCGTCGGAGACCACATACTTGCGGCAGATCGGATGCGGTCCGCATTGAAAGACTGCGGCATCCCAGCCCACATCCACCGTCGGCGGTGTGTTGAGAGTCACGTTGTAGCAGATGCTGACGGTGTCGCTGGCTCCACAAGGATCGGCAACCACCGCGCTAACACAGTAGGAACCGCTGGCCGCAGGCGTGAAGCACCAGACCCCCGTTGAACTTACCGAGCCTACCCCGGTCAGCAAGGACCAGGTCAGGCCGTTGCCGTTGATGTCGGTTGCGCTGAACTGTCGGCACACCTGCGCCGCGGCACACATGAAGGTGTCAACCGAGGCGGGCACGTTGCCGGCCACCGGCGGCGAGTTGAGTGTCACGGTCACTTTGGTCGTACAGGTCGCCTTGGCGCCGCAGCTGTCCTCGGCGGTCAATATGATCGTATTCAGGCCTACAATGGGGGTAAAGCAAACGGTACCGTTGCTCAGCACTCCCCCGGTCACCGTGACCGATTTGAGATTATTGTCAGGGTCGCTTCCCGCAAATCCGGGCAAGCAGATGGAGCCGAGATTGCAGACCGGCAGGGAA
>JACRAV010000063.1 GCA_016213305.1 Candidatus Zixiibacteriota bacterium
ATCCGTATAGAGCAAAAACGAATCACCGGGGTTCAAGACCACCGTGGTCTCGTCCAAACCATCCTCGAACGACCAACCGGGGGTCACCGGCACGCCCAGCGGCATGCCGCGCGGGTTTATAAAGGTGACCTTGCCCTCGACGGCGGAGTACAACAGCATTGGTGTATGGCCTGCCGACACGACGCTGAGGCGATTGGTCGCGGCATCGTACACCGCCGTCATCACCGTGATGAACATCCCCGGCGGTGTATTGCGCACCAGGTAGTCGTTCACCGCCACGAGCGTTTCCTTGGCCGACTCAAACCGGGCGGCTTCGATCCGAAGCACCGTCCTGAGCATCGACATCACCAGCGAGGCGGGCACCCCCTTGCCTGAAACATCGGCCACCACCATCGCATATCGCCCCGCCCCGATATCAAACACGTCGTATAGATCGCCCCCGACCAGCGAGGCCGCGCGGTAAAAGGCGCTGACATCCAGACCGGGAATACCCGGCAGTTCGGCGGGCAGAAGCGTCTTCTGAATCTGTGAGGCGAACTCGATCTCCTTGGCCATGCGTTCCCGCTCGATCACATTGCGCCGGTCGCGGCTCAGCCGGGTCATCATATCGTTCAGGGCGCTGGCGATCTCGAAAAATTCATCGGCTCCCTCGAGCGGCATCTCCGATTCCATATCGCCGAGCGAAAACCGGCGTACCCGCCGGGTAATTTTGACGATCGGATTGACGAAGTAATTCGACAGCAGATATATGCCCGCGATTCCGATAAGCAACAGCGCCCCCGTCAGCAACAGGGTGTCCCGACGGGCCTCCCGAAGTTGAGCGTGAATCGCTTCGTCCGAATAGGTCGCGTGGACCGCGCCCAATCGGCGCTCCCCGACCCGGATAGGCGTCACCACGTACCGAAGATTGACCCCCTGCACCGACAACCCCTGCGGCACATCCAGACGGGTGGAGTCAAGTCCGTCGGGAAACGAGTACGGCTTCCGAATGTTGCGGATATCCTCGGAGTGGGCCAGAATCATGCCGCTGGTGTCGGTGAGCACGATCACTTTGAGCACCGGGTTCGACTTGCCGTACGAGACGATCAGTTCGTCGAACTCCACGTCACTGCGCCGGTTGATCAAATACCCCTTGGCCTGCTCGGCGATGGTCTTGGAAAGGGCCGCCACCGTCTCGTCCAGGTGCTTATACACGCCCAGCGTGGTGCGATTGTTGACGTACCAGAAGGCCACCGCAATGATGACGCTGACAATCAAAAACGTCCATACCGAGAACTTCACGCGCAGGGTGAACAGCCGCCCCAGGATCGGCGCTTCGTCGGGCGACGACTTGTCGAGCCGCTTGATCATTCTCAGCTCGTTGAAACCCGCCGAGGAGATATACTCGACCCGGTCCATGATCTTCTGGATCATGTAAAATCCCAGCCCGCCCTTGCGGCCGGATTCCACCAGACGATCCAGATTGAGTTGTCCCGCGCCGGACGGATCAAACGACCGCCCCGTGTCGATCAGTGAAAACGCCACCAGTTTTTTGTAGATGACGATCCGCAGGCGGAGCGACCCCTTTTCGTAGAGATAGGCGTGCCGGATGATATTGGTGGCCGCCTCTTCCGTCGCCAGGAGCACGGCGGTCATCGTCTTGCGCGCCATGCCGGCCGTGGCGCACGATTCCCGCACGACCCGCTGGATCGATTCGAGATATTTCTCTTCGGCTATGAACTCGGCGCTGATTTCTTTGATCGGACGATTGAACATACCCAGATGTACGCGACGCGGGCGCGCTTTGCCAGCTAAAACTTAGCCCGCTATTGCCCGCTCTTCTCGGCCTTCAATCTCAGGCGCGCCTGCTCGATATTGTTCAGCGTATTGGGCTGATTCGGATACGCTTCGAGCACTTTCTGCCAGGCATCGATCGCTTTTTGGAACTGCTGGTCGCGCATATGCTTCAGACCGTCGATATAAATCTGCCAGATTTCCCGGTCTTTCTGCAGGTCTTCCAGCGACGCGACCTGAGCGACCCGCACGTCGATTTTCGACAGGTATTCACGCGCCACCACATCGTTCGGGCGGGCTTCCAGCACCGAGCGGAACCGCTTGGCCGCCTCCGCCTTCTGCCCTTTGTTGAACAGGTCGATGCCGATATTCAACTGTTTTTCGATATCCATCCCCGCCAGGGCGCGGATGCGCGCCTCCTGCGCCCAGATATTGGTTGAGTCGAGCGCCAGGATGCGATCGCACGATTCGATAAGTTCGATGCGATTCGCCTGCGCCTCGGCCTGCTTCGCCGTCTCAAGGTATCCGGCAATATCGGCGGCCACCGCCTGATTGATGAGCGCGCGAAGCGCCAGCGCCTCGGCGTTGTCCGGCTGGATATCGAGCACCAGTTTCAGCATATCACCCGCCGCCGAATAGTACTTTTTGTCGAAAAAGGCGCGCGCCTGATCGTAAT
>JACRAV010000006.1 GCA_016213305.1 Candidatus Zixiibacteriota bacterium
ACCGAGTACAACAGGTTGTCATCGCTCGGGCTCTCATCGTCAACGAAGCTCGGTGTGGGGAACCCGTATGTTGGCATTGAAGTGGCGCCCCGGTCGGGAACCTCTCCCATTCTGGCATTCGGCCTGCGATTGCCGGTTGTCAGATCGAAGGATACGACGTGGATGGCGCCGGCCCACCTGTTCGAATCGCACCGTTCAACGGCGTATTTTGAGCGAACGAGTACGCTCTACGTGAACAGCGGTTATCGTTACATTGACCCGTCCGGTTCCGGGTATCGGATCACCGTGGGCAGTCAATTGGCCATTCGCGCACTTGGCCATGAAGAACTGTTCGGTGACCTGTCAACCAGCTTCTGGTACCGCAAGGGCAATGTCCGACTAACCGGCATGTTCGGCGGGTTGGTCCGTGTCACCGAGCCAAACGTCGGTAGCGACCGCTTGCGTCTCAATGTCGGCATGGCGGCGGATGTCGATCTCGGCGGGTTCCAACCGGGAGTGCACGTTCGAATCCCGGTTGACAATAACGTCACGAATGGCATCAAACCGACTTTTGGGTTACACATGGCCTACTTGTTTCAGTCTTCACAGAAGTGAGCAGGTCAAACTGTCCAATCAATTAGGAGAGAAACTGTATGCGGAAGTTCGTGTGCACAATCGGGGCGGTCGTGGCGTTCGCGGTCATGGTAGCGTCGAACACTGCAATCGCGCAAGTTGGCTGGTTAAATCCGGAAGGCAAACCCGGCATCGGGCTGGAATGGTCGCTGGCATCGCTTAAGAGCTATAACGACTACTACTATAAGATGAGTTACCCGTTTCCGACCGGGGCCCTATTTCTATCGGCCCGTGCGAGGGTGGGGAACGGTGCACACTTTGTCCTTGAAGCGCCGGTCTTTCTTACCAAATTTGAATTCTCCTCTCCTTATGCAAGCGCCTCTGAATCAAGGCAAGGTATCGCCAATCCATATATCGGCATCGAATTCGGGACTCCGGGGAATTCTGCTATTGGGACCTTCGGCGTTCGCTTCCCGCTGGTAAGTGAAGACAACAGTTCATGGGCATTACCGGCGGTAGCGTATGAATCACACCGGCTCCTGGCATTCATGCACGACGTCACTCAGGTTTCGGCCGGCGGTGGCTACAGGTATGTGAGCCGGACAGGCTCTGGTTTTCGCATCATCGGCGGAGGTCAATTGGCCATTCCGTCTGAGGGAGACGCAGAACTGTTTGGCGATCTGGCGACTAATTTTTGGTTACAAGCGGATAAGGTACGTCTGATGGCGACTTTCGGGGGCCTGGTGCTTATCACCGAGAGTGGCTACGATTTCGGAGACCGGATTCTGCTCAATCTTGGCCTGGCGGCCGATCTTACGCTCGGTTCGTGGCAACCCGGAATCCATTTTCGCATGCCGCTTGACGACAATGTCAATAAAGTCATGAATTCCGTATATGGGATTCATGTCACTTACTTGTTTCCGTCGTCGAAACATTGAGCCCGGTCGGGCAGGTTAGTCGCGATACCTGCCAATCTTCGCGCGGATATTGGCAGGTTCGAAGACCGAAATCGGACCTGCCCCGATTCTTGGAATATCGCATGCTCATGGCCCGCCGATCAAGGCGGGCTTTTTTCTGCCATCACAACCCACATCGGTTATTTGCTAACCACACCGTCAATTCATCTATCCGCAGTGACGCACATCGGCGATTTTTCGCGACCGCTCTAATGTATTGTGTGTCAAGCGGATAAGGAGTCATTCGTCGCTCGCCATCATGCGGCACAACTGGTGCTTAGCCCCCAATCAGAGAATGCGAAGGAGGAATGATGAAGACGCACACTTTGATTGGAACGGTCGCCCTGACGGCACTGCTGGCAACAACCGGTCAGGCGGCCAGTTTGACCTACACACAGCCGGAACCCGCACCGGTAGTTGATGTGGTCCAGATCAGTGGATCGACCACCCAATTCCATAGCGGGCCGCGGTCATATGATGCCGAGACCGGCCTCGTGCTCACCCCTGATCTGGCGGAGCGCCTGGCCTCGAGTCGCGCCCGCAACCAAAATTGTTGGGCAAAGAATATCGCGTCGGGGAATCCCCTTCCCTTTACGTCCACCCCGTTTCTGACGGGTGCGTTGTTGGGCGGCGGGTCGTATGCGGTGTCCACCAAATCGTTCCGGGTTGATCGGCTGGTGGGGTATGCGGTGATCGGCGGGTTGTCCCGCATCGTGAGTTCGAAAGTGGCGCGTCATTCGGCGGTGGCCTCCTCGGCCATTGGATCGATCCTGTACAATGCCGGCGGCGGAATCCTCGAGGGCAAAGCCCAGCGCGTTGACCTGGGGTTCGCGACGGTCGGGGAAAAAGGGATACAGGCCAAGAATCCTCTGACGATTGGCGGTCTTCTGGGATGGCTGACGGTTGCCGAGGATCTCGGCAAACTCCTCCACACCGGCCACACTTTTGAAAAAGTTAAAGCGCGCCAACTGAGAGAGGGACGACCGCGAATCGGCGAACCGGACCTTCGCTTCGCGGAACAGGAAAGCATCGTAAAGGCAACCGAGCGGATCAGCCCCGACGAACAGTATCAGGGGAAATCGGCCGACGATAAGGGACGGACCATCCTCAGGGATGCAGTCACCGGTAAGGATATCAGTCTGGCCAGTCACAATTTCGGAGATTTACGACTGGGCGGACACCTGCATGCCGATCCGCGCCACGGCCTGAATGTCTGGCACTACGACTTCTATGGAAGCGGTCACCGGAATCTCCTGACCGCGATTCATCACATCGCCTTCGAATCCCTCCCGTGCGATCTGGCCGCCAAGGGGGTGTTCAAGCTTCGCCTGCCGCGGCACATCACGTATGCGCCGTATCAAGTGTATCGAAGTCAGTATTTTTTTTTCCAAGCTGAGTCGGGAAACGACGACCTTCCGGTCAGGTCGTCCCCGACTCAGAGATATCGGGAACGAAGCACCGTTTTGTGATGTAATTCATGTCCGGCGATGATCCACGCCAGCGCCCGGACGCTTACTTCAAATCCGTTGGCTACTCCGTGCCGACTCCAGTCCTCCTCAGACAAGTGAGCCAGCAGATCGATGGTTGCACTTCGCACATGATCGAACTCTTGCGCCAGATCGGCCGGCTGACGCCGGTCAAATTCGCCGGAGGCCACATAATCGTCCTGCTCAAACCCGGCCAGGGGCGTCTGGTCCTTGCGGGCGATGCGCAAGGCCCGATAGGCAAACACCCGCTCCGAATCGATGACATGACCGATGACTTCTTTGACGCTCCACTTCCCCGGCTCGTATCGGCTTGACGCCTGTCGATCGGTCAGGCCCGAAATGAGCGCGAGCATGTCTTTTTGCGCGGCGGCCAGCGTGGTCAGGATATCGCCTTCGGGCACGGCAGAAATGTACTTGCCGTAGTATGGCGCGTACTCGCCGTCACGAGGGCGCACAAGGCGGAAATCAGCGCTCATGACATGTCCTTTATATGAGACTGTTCAAACTAATGATAGCGATGGGGGACTGGGGAGCAAGTGGAAAATAGTAGGCAGGGTGTGCGAGAGCGGCCGCGGGTGCGAATTGTGAGCGCGAGTCCCGCCGCTACACGGGGGTCGATGCGTTGCCGGCCACGCGAGTCACCAATGACTGAAGCGCCTCGCGGATGGCGCCGACGCGACAGGGGGTCCGCACGATGACCGTCATCGGATCATTAAGCATGGTGTCACACACACGCATTTCGGCGGCCTCCACGAAGCACAGGATTGGGGTTCCGGGCTGGGTCAGCCGGACATGCTGATATACCGGTCGAATGGCATCGCAGGCGCCGAGCGGAATATCGAAGGCCACCGCTTCACACCTGCCCGTGTCGAAAGTCAAATCAGCCCCAGCCAGCGCCGAGGAGGTGACCGATAAGTTCAATGACTCGAGCATCGACGCCACCAGTTCCCGCTGACCCGGATTGTCTCCGACCACAAAAACCGAGCGCGGCAGACGGGTGGTGATGGTCTGCTCCGGATCGTTGGCGACCGTCACCGTCCGGTTATCAGGGGGGAAATACAACAGAAACTGTGTCCCCGTGCCCACTTCGGAAGATACGTCGTAATAGCCGGAATGATCTTTAACTATGCCGTGCACGACGGCCAGACCAAGACCGCTTCCGCTCGCCCCCATCTTCTTCTTCGAGTAGTATGGCTCGAAGATTTTCGCGAGATCATCGGCCGGGATGCCGTGCCCGGTGTCCCGAACACAGAACACCACATATTCCCCCGGCTCGATCTGATTTTGCAAGCCGGTCGGTTCGACTACCTGCCTGAGGAATGTGGTCACGGACACACTGCCGCCGGGAGAGGTCGCCTCGAAGGCGTTGGTGATGACATTCATGAACACTTTGGCCAGATGCGCCGCCGATCCGTCAATTGGCCCGACCCGCGCATCGAGGTTTTGGGTGAATGAAATGCCCGGATTGCGTTGCAAGAGGCGCTCGAACGCGGGTGAGTCAATATACTCCCGTATCACGTCGTTGATGAAGGTCCTTTGCATCTGGTACCGTCCGCGTCGCGCCAGGGTCAACAGGTCCTGGATGACCTCGGCGGCGCTTTCCGCCGATCGTCCCATCTGCCGCACCCACTTGATCGCGGGGCTTCCCTCAGGCAACTGACCGGCAATGAGGTCCGGATATCCGACCAGAGGGCCGAGCATGTTGTTCAGATCGTGCGCCACGCCTCCCGCCAGCAGGCCGAGCGATTCCATTCGCTCCGCGGTCTGCAGACGCTCCTGCATCCGACGATGCTCTTCCTGGGCGGCACGCTCTTCGGTAACATCGCGAAAAATTCCGAAGGTGCAAACGTATCGGCCATCATCGGAAGTGCGGGGACGAGCGGTGATATTGATCAGCCGCTTCTCGCCGCTGGGCCGGACGATGGTCAGGTCATACGTGCTGGTTTCGCCTTTCTGGCGACGAGCGGTCTCATCGCGAACCAGCCGCATCGTATCGGGTTCGACAAATTCATTGAGCGGACGACCCACCAGCGAATCCGGCGCCACACCAAATATGGCGTCGGCCACCGAATTGCTAAAGAGGAATCGTTCGTGAAGATCTGTCAGGCCGACCCCTTCGCCGATGTTGTCCACCACGTCCCGGTACTGTTGCCAGCTTCGCTCGAGTTGTTCGCGGTTGCGATTCCGCTCGCTGACATCGCGGGCAAAGCCGAACGAATATTCGCCGGATTCCGTCTTGACGAAGCGGACGGCAATTTCGACCGGGATGCTCTCCCCGCTCTTCCGGCGTTGAGCGCCCTGTACGATCAGACCGCCCGAACGACGGACCTGTTCAAACGCCGCCGGCCAATCGGCCTTTTGCACGACGGGATCAAGCTCCCAAATGTGCATGCTCAGCAACTCCTCGGCCGCATAGCCGGTCGCGCTACAGATCGCCTCGTTGACATATATGATGCGACCATCGGAGTTCAAGCCGGTGACCAGATCGGAGGTCTGGGTCACGGCCGCCTGGAGCAGATCAAGTTGTTGCTGAAGCTCGTGACGTCGGCTGATATCCGCCTTAAGTTGCTGTGTGGTCTTGCTCAACGCTTCATAGATTTTCGCTCCACGGTCCGCATGTCTACGGAGCAAGTACGCAATCAGTCCGCCGCCGACCAGTGCCAGGAAAGCCAGCCGCCATTGGAGCGAAGCCAGTCGATCACGGGCAGAATCGAGATTCATATCAAGAGCCGATTCTACCTCGCGAAGCCGCCAAGTCAGCAGATGAAACCAAGTGTGGTCATAGTGGGTTATCTTCCGGAGTGAATCATGCGCGCTATCGTCGCTCAGAAATACCATGATATCAGCACGGAAATCAGAGAGGTCTTTACGGATCAAGGCGACGTCAGCCCGCAGACCGGAGTCGTCCAGAGGTAGGATCGGTGATACGTC
>JACRAV010000066.1 GCA_016213305.1 Candidatus Zixiibacteriota bacterium
ACTCTGGCTACGCCGTCATATTTGGAGCGAGTGTCGGTGCACTCGCCGCAACATATCGTCAGAGCCAAGAAGGCAATCCGGAAGGCGTTTGAATGCCAGATTGAGGGACGATGCTTCTCGCTGGTCGAAGTTCTCTCTACCTGCCCCACCAACTGGGGCCAGACACCGGGCGAATCCACCGAATGGCTGGCCGGGAACATGGTCCCGTATTTCCCGCTGGGCATCTACAAAGAACCGGACGGTAAGCGCGCATGAAGCAGTACGAGGTCACCTTTGCCGGATTTGGCGGACAGGGCGTCCTGCTCGCCGGACAACTGCTGGCCTATGCCGCCATCAAAGAAGGCAAGAATGTCGTCTGGATTCCGTCTTACGGCCCGGAAATGCGCGGCGGCACCGCCTATTGCACAGTCGTGATCTCCGACCAGCGCATCGGCTCGCCGATCATCAACAACCCTTTTGCGGCCTGTGTCTTCAACCGGCCGTCGTTTGACAAGTTCATGCCGAAAGTAAGACCCGGCGGTCTTCTCATGGTCAATTCGTCGCTCATCAATACGAAAACTGACCGCACCGACATCACCGAACACCTCGTCCCGGCCAGCAAGATTGCGATGGAGGCCGGCTCCGGCAAAGCCACCAATGTCGTCATGCTCGGCGCTTTCGTGGCGGCTTCCGGGGTGGTGGCATACGAAACGGTGCGGAAGACCATCGAGGACAAGCTGAGCTCCAAGGCCGCTATTCTGCAGACCAATTACACGGCGCTGGAACGCGGGTTTGCCATCATCCCCAGACAAACGGCCGGGAGCAAAGCGTGAACCACGATTTCTCCAACCTCGACGCCGTCATTGAGCGCTATCCCCAGAAACCGGAATCGCTCATCATGATTCTGCAGGAAATCCAGCGCGAATATCATTACCTGCCGTGCGAAGCAATCATCCGCACCGCCGAAAAGCTGGGTCTCCCCCTTTCCAAAGTATTTTCCGTTTCCACCTTCTATAACGCCTTCAGCTTGAAACCGCGCGGCGAGCATATCATCCGCGTCTGTGTCGGCACCGCCTGCCATATCCGCGGCGCGGCCCAGCTCCAACAGCAGATGGAAAAGCTCCTCGATGTCCCCGCCGGTTCGACCACCCCCGACATGAAGTTCACGCTCGAAGTCGTCGGGTGTGTCGGCGCCTGCGCTATGGCCCCGGTGGTGGTGGTTGACGGCAAATATCACGGCGACGTCAAAGTCAGCGGCGTGAAGAAGCTCATTAAGGTGAACTGATGACCATCGCCTCGCTTGAACAACTCAAGGACCTCGAGACAAGAAATAAGAAGCGCCTCGACGCCATGCCCAAGAAGGTTATGGTTTGCTGTGGCACCGGTTGTCTGGCCAACGGCGCGGCCGATATCGTACAGTCACTTCAGGACACCATCAAAGCGCGCAATCTCAAAGGGGTCACGGTCGAAACCGTCCGCGAGACCGGCTGTCACGGCTTCTGCCAGCAGGGACCGCTCGTCATTGTCGAACCGCACGGAACCTTCTATACGCGCGTCAAGACCAAGGATGTCGCCGGCATTGTCGATCAGTCCTTGATCGACGGCAAACCGATCGATTCGCTTCTCTACGCCGATCCGGTGGCGGGCCGCAAGGTCGAACGGTACCACGATATCGGCTTTTTCAAACATCAGGAACGCATCGCTCTCCGCCATCTTGGGCGAATCGCCGCCAACGACATCGGCGACTATTTTGCATTGGGCGGATACCAGTCGCTGGCCAGGGCGATTTTGACCATGACGCCCGACCAGATTATCGACGTCGTCTCCAAATCCGGCCTGCGCGGTCGCGGCGGCGGCGGATTCCCCGCCGGAAAGAAATGGCGCACCTGTCGCAATGTCGAATCCGACGTGCGCTATGTCATCTGCAACGGCGACGAGGGCGACCCCGGCGCGTTCATGGATAGAAGCATTATGGAAGGCGACCCGCACGCGGTGCTCGAAGGTATGATGATCTGCGCATTCGCCGTCGGAGCTAAAGACGGGTACATCTATGTCCGCGAGGAGTACCCGCTGGCCGTCGTCAATCTGACGCTCGCCATTCGGCAGGCCACCGAGCACGGCATTCTCGGCGATAATATTCTTGGAACCGATTTTTCGTTCCGCATCCACATCAGTCGGGGCGCCGGCGCGTTTGTCTGCGGCGAATCCTCCGCTCTCATGCGCTCGGTCGCGGGCGAAGTCGGCGAGCCGCGCGCCAAGTACATTCACTCGGTGGTCAAGGGGCTCTGGGACAAACCGACCGTCCTCAACAATGTCGAAACCTTTGCGAATGTCCCGATCATCTTCGAGAAAGGGGCCGACTGTTTCAAATCGATCGGCGCCCCCAACAACAGCGGCACGAAAGTATTCTCGTTGGTTGGAAAGGTGAAGAACACCGGGTTGATCGAGGTCGCCATGGGCACCACCATTCGCCAAATCGTGTACGACATCGGTGGCGGCATCATCGGCGACCGCCCCTTCAAAGCGGTCCAGACCGGCGGACCATCCGGCGGGTGCCTCCCCGCCGACAAACTCGATCTCCCTGTTGATTTCGATTCGCTCACCGCGGCCGGCTCGATGATGGGTTCGGGCGGCATGATCGTCATGGACGACAAGACCTGCATGGTCGATGTCGCCAAGTATTTTCTCGGCTTCCTCGTCAACGAGTCGTGCGGCAAGTGTGTCCCCTGCCGCGAAGGATTGTACCAATTGCACCGGCTGGCCTGCAGGATCAGCGACGGCCAGGGAACCGAAGAAGACCTTGATAAGATGGAAAAGCTCTCCGAGATGGTGATTGTCGGCTCGCTCTGCGGCCTCGGCAAGTCGGGGCCGAATCCGCTTCTTTCGACCATCAAGTACTTCCGCGAAGAATACCTCACCCATATCCGCGAGAAACGCTGTCCGGCGGCGGTGTGCAAAGCGCTCATCACCTATGAAGTCAACGAGAAATGCACCGGCTGTCTGGCCTGTATCACCGCCTGCGCGTATAACGCCATCACCGGCAAAAAGAAAGAAATGCACCTGATCAATCAGGAAATGTGCGAAAAATGCGGCGCCTGCACTGCGGTGTGCAAGTACGACGCCATCACGGTAAGCTGAGATCGATAT
>JACRAV010000067.1 GCA_016213305.1 Candidatus Zixiibacteriota bacterium
GAAGATTGCTGAGTTGGGTCCCATCGCCCGGTGGCACATGGTAGGACATCTGCAAACCAATAAGGTCAAAAAAGCGGTTGAGCTGTTTGATGTCATTCAATCGATCGATTCGCTCCGGCTGGCGCACGAAGTCAGCCGGCGCGCCGGAGACCTGGAGCGCAAGATCGAGTGTCTGATCGAAGTCAACAGTTCGGGCGAAATGCAGAAATCAGGCGCCGACCCGGCCGACGCGCTTGATCTCATAAAGGCCGTGAGGGACATGCAGAATATCAAACTGGCCGGGCTGATGACCGTAGGGCCGCTGACCGACAGCGAAGCCGCCATCCGCCGCGCCTTTGTGCTCTGCCGGGGATTGTTCAAGAAGGGGCAAGACATAGTTGGAGAACAGTTTGATACGCTGTCGATGGGCATGTCCGACGACTTTGAACTGGCTGTCGCCGAGGGTTCGACGATGGTCCGCATCGGCACGGCAATCTTTGGGCCGAGACAGAAATAGTCCAAGCCGGCCACTCAGGAACGCGCCCTCCAGCGTTATCCTAAGACCTGAGTATTTTCAAGTACTCCACCCACGGACCGACGTCAGTCTTGTACTGCTTGGCCATGACCCGCGAAATCTGAAAGATATGATTCAGATCATGCGCCACCCAGGTTGACAAAAGCTGGGCCAGGGTGACTTCACCGAACACCGGATGAACTCCGGTTTTGTCGAAATCGGACGATTGCAGATTCTTTGATTTGAGAATCGCAATATTTCGTTGTCTCAGCATTCTGAATTCTTTCAACAATTCATCCAGAGTCTTGCCTTTGCTTTCTTCGAACTGCGCGAACCGGTCAAACGGCTGAAACTTTCTGTCGGGGCTGTCTGAAAGGATGATATCCATCCGGGTAATCCAGTCGGCTTTTTCGCCGTGAATGAGATGCCCGACGACATCGTAGGGGCTGAAGGTGTTGGGGCCTTCGGTGGCTGTGGTCCAAGCATCGGAGAGACCACTCAGCATGGCCTCTATAATGGAAGGGGTGCGTTCAAGAATCTCGATAGTATTGGACAAATTGAAATGCATGTTGGCTCCTTGGGTATGCGCGGCTCCATCCTCCTGAAACATTTCAGCCGGTACACACTAAGGAATTACCGGAATTCGGTCAAGTCCGGAGAGTCCAAAGGTTGCGATCGATCGCGGGTCAACGACATTCCGGGAGCGGCGCAAAAGAGATAAACAAGTTGGCGATCATTGCTGAGAGGTCGGATATGCTGATCCCCTCCTTCAGCTGGCCATCGCAATCGGCCTCCTGGGGACAGGTCAGCGGCGTTAACGAGATAAACAGGTGGTCGATCAAGGCCGACAGATCGGAGATATCTACCCGCTCTTCGGGGTCCTTGTCGACATTGCCGGTCCATTCGACACAGCAGGTCTTTTTCGGTTCGACACAGGTGCAGGTCACCGGCGCGGGACCACCCGACATGTAGTTCCGAATGTAGTAATAGTCCTGGTAATTGATCCGGCAGTCACCATTGGGATCGGCGTTCGAAAGCCGGGTTGGCGCAGGCTCGATTCCGGCAAGGTACAGTAACAGTCTGTTGGCATCACCTATTTCCCCTATAATGGTGTTGCCGTTGACATCACCCGGCAATTGACCAAGACAGGTATCGGCCAAAGCGACCGGACTCGCTGTTGATGTGACCGTCACAATCCTCGCGGTGTCCGACGGAATGGACTTGTCCACCGTCGATGATACCGCAACTGTGGCCAGAGCGGCGCTCATCAGGACGACTACGATTGAGATCCGAGCGCATTTTGAGTCCACGATACCTCCATCTGATTACCCGGCCGAGAGGGTCGGTAGCTACCGTATAAAGCAACTCGGTCCGCCGGTAATCATTGCTATAGGTGATGGACCGGTCTTCCCCCACGGTTGACCGGCAGTTCGTGAAAGTATTTACTACTATATACGAATATGGCCTCTCGAAGTCAAGCGAATATGGATACTTCTTTCGCCGTGGTCCGGTATTTCCAGACCTCAAACCGTCTCCGTTAACCTCATCGGCCATATCAGTTTATTCGTGTTAAGCCGCCCCCGTTAGGTGCCGATAATCATATAGACGACAGCCGGAGTCTTGCGGGCGCCTCGTATCGGTAAGGATACGGTCCAGGGACCGGCGAGTTCACTTTTACCAGCGAGAGAAGCTCATGGAACTTTCCGCTACCGACATCCGGAATCATCGCTTCGCCAACCAGCTTCGCGGCTATGACAAGACCGAAGTTGACACCTTCAAGGAACAGGTAGCCAAGGCGCTTGAACAGGCAAAGCAGGATCAGATCAGGGCGACAATGGAACTGGAAGCGCTCAAACTCCAGATGTCCGGATTCAAGCAGTTCGAAGACACGATCAAGGGCGCCGCGATCGATGCCCGCCGCAACGCCGATGCCACCGTCGCCGCCGCGAAAAAAGAAGCCGAAATCCTGCTCCAGAAGGCCAAGGACGAAATCGAGCGGCTCAAGCTGGAGCATCATCAGCGAGTCGCCGAATCCGAGGCCCAGCTCCAAAACGTGGAACAGATGCGGCAAACATATGTCCAGAAACTTCGCTCGGTGATCACGTCGCACCTGGAAATGGTCGAAGCACAAGTCGCCGCCCAAACCAAAGCCGAGCCGGCGCCGATGCGGACCGCACCTATGTCATCGCCGGCCATCTCGACGCCACGCCCCGACGCCCCGACGCCTTCTGTGGTTCCATCGAAAATTGCGACCACCGATAATCTGGATATTATCAGACCACCCGAGGTCAAACGAACCCGCAGGGACATGGTTATCCCGGCCCCGAAGTCACAAAATCTGCAAATCGAGGAAGCCGAACTGGCAGATCCGGACGTTGCCGCATTGCACGATGCGATTCGCGGCGATGAAACGCCGCCGCGGCCGGTTGATCCTGACCTGGCCGCCGCGCTTGAGAAATACGCACATGGCAACGTCCCCGGTCATGAAGAATCGATCCCCGCCGCGTCGGTTCCGGATCCGGGTGAATTGATAGAGCCGTCACTCCGGGCCGAAGACATTCCCCTGGGCTTCGTGAGCAACGACGCTGAGGTCAGCAGTCCGCCATCGCCCGCTCCCCCGCCGTCATCGGGCGAGCCGATCCCCGCCGATTCCCTGGCCCAGGCGCTCGACGCCGTGGTTGAAAAATTCGCCGAGGAAATGGACAAAGCGGCCAAAAGCTAAGATCCAACTCCTGGATCGTTAACAGAACCGGCGGATAGGTTCCCCCCTGCCGCCGGTTTTAATTTGCCTGCCGGTGATCGAAATCCTGCCACTTGAATTGGGCTGGCGGTCAGCTATATTGCCGCCGGAAATCAATAAACGATGATGAACAGGGAGAAACTCTCGTGAAAGACTGGACTCAGATTCATGCCATGCTCGACGAAGCCACCGCGTATATCAAATCAATAGTCAGGTTCGAGCCGCA
>JACRAV010000057.1 GCA_016213305.1 Candidatus Zixiibacteriota bacterium
CGAAGCCAATTGGGGGTTGCCGTCAGGCCGGCAGGCCTGACGGCACATTGGTACTCAGTGCCCTGTGAATTTCGCGGCGCGCTTCTCCTGGAACGCCTCGATTCCTTCGTTCTTGTCGCCGGTACCGCAGATCATACCGAAATTCGCCTTTTCCAGATCGCACCCCGACGTCAGCTGGGTGTCCAGACCGCGGTTGATGCACTCCTTGGCGGCGGCGATTGCCAGCGGCGCTTTCGAACAGATCAATTTGGCCATCTCAATAGCCTTGGTCATCAGTTGATCGGGCGGATAGATTTCGTCCACCAGACCGATCCGGTGTGCTTCCGTTGCGGGGATGATCTCGCCGGTGAGAATCATCTGCATCGCCTTGCCGCGACCAACCAGACGAGAAAGCCGCTGAGTGCCGCCGTAGCCGGGGATGATGCCGAGGTTGACTTCGGGCTGGCCGAGTTTGGCCTTTTCCGAGGCGAGACGGATATCGCAGGCCATGGCGATTTCGCATCCGCCGCCGAGCGCGAACCCGTTGATCGCCGCGATCACCGGTTTGGGAAAGTTCTGGATCGTTTTCATCAGATACAGTCCGCGCGCGGAAAACTCGGTGCCGCTCCGGACGTCGAGTTCGCCGATTTCGGGGATATCCGCGCCGGCCACAAACGCCTTCTCACCGGCGCCGGTCAGGATCACGCACCGGACGCTGTCGTCCGACCAATGATAGCTGAAGAGTTGCTGAAGTTCGGCGATCGTTTCCTTGTTGATGGCGTTGAGCGCCCGTTCCCGGTTGATCCTGACAATCAGGACCGCGTCCTGTTTCTCGACGAGGAGGTTTTTGTACTCAGTCATGCTTTGATCCTCATAGTACTCTGGCGCGATCGAAGAATCTCAATTGAGTCATTGCGAAAAGTCCGGCGACAGCCGGGCGACGTCGCAATCTCGCCTCAACTTCGTCGCGTCGAGCGTAGTCGAGACGCGAAGCGAGATCGCGACGCCCGCCTGCGGCGGGCTCGCGATGACCAATATCGACTCTCTTATCTCGCCAATCATGTGTTTTTACTTTGCGCTGTAATCGAAAAATCCCCGGCCCGATTTCTTGCCCAGATACCCGGCATGAACCATCCGGCGCAACAGCGGCGGGGCGGCGTAATGCGAATCCTTGAACTCGTGGAACATGATGTCGGCGATATACAGAATCGTGTCGGTGCCGATGAAATCGGTCAGAGCCAGCGGACCCATCGGGTGGCCGCATCCGAGCATCATGCCGTTATCGATATCCTCCCTGGTGGCCAGCCCCCGTTCCAGCTGACGGATAGCGTCGAGCAAATACGGCACCAGCAAAACGTTTACGATGAATCCGGGGGAATCCTTGGCCGTCACGCAGGTCTTGCCGAGGGTTTCGGCGAAGTCGAAGGCGGCCTTGAATGTCGCGTCATTCGTGTCGATCGTGCGAACCACCTCGCACAGTTTCATGATCGGGACCGGGTTGAAAAAGTGAAGTCCGACAAACTGGGCGCGCCGCTTGGTGACCGAGGCCATGTCGCCGATGGAAAGCGAGGAAGTGTTCGACGCAAAAATCGTCTCCGGTTTGCAGATGCTGTCGAGTTTTCTGTACACTTCCTTTTTGACATCAAGGTTTTCGACCACCGCCTCGCAAATGATATCGCAGTCGGCGAGATTGTTCAGCGTGGTGGTTCCTTTGATATTGCCGAGAGTTCTGTCCTTGGTCGCCTGATCCAACTTCCCTTTTTCAATCGCTTTGTCCAGCGATTTGGTGATGTACTTCAGGCCGGTCTGGAGCTGGGCTTCAGCGACTTCGCACGCTACCACGGTATATCCCACCGCGGCGGCGACCTGTCCGATCCCCGATCCCATCTGCCCGAATCCGATTATGCCGACTTTCTTGATCATACTAACTCCGTGTTTCTATTTGTTGAGGCCAATGTATCGTACCATTTTGAGTCCCATCACCGCCTGAGTCGTGCCGACCAGTTCAAAACCGGCTTTCACATAACACCCCAGCGCTTCCTCGTTATCGCCGGTCAGAAACAAAATTACTTTCTGGACACCCGGCCGTTCGGCGGCTCGTTCACACAGGAGTTTCAGCATGCGGGTGCCGAATCCCTCGGAGCGCCGAAACTGATCGACCATGAGATGGGTTATTTCAACCGCCATTTCGGAGGGACGCTCCCACAGTTCGCCGTACGCCACCGGTTGACGATCGGCCAGGAGCAGATACGCGGTTACTCCGTCGCGTTGCCATGAATCGACAATATCTTCCGCCGGCGGGAAATCGGTGCGGCCGCGACAGACCCGGCTGAAAGTTTCAGGCGAGTCGAGCCATGACCGGACCAGGTGGCTGTACTCGGCGGTGTAGGGAACGAGGTCGGCTCTGACGCGAATCGGTTCGGGCATTTAACTTTCCTGGTCGGTTATCAAGCGCTCAATATATGGCGCGGATTTTGGCATGGCAACCGATGATCTGACGGCCGGGACGGTTGCCGAAATCATACCGAATGCGTTGACTTTGACGACCAAGGCCCCTATGTTTGCCCCAGCGAAATAAACTGACCTGTACAGGAGTGCCCGTGATAGACTTTTCGTTGACCGAATCGCAACTGGCCGTGCGTGATATGGCGCGCGGCGTCGCCTCGAAGATCATCATTCCCAAAATCACCGAATACGACCGCAAGCAGGAAATGAACCCGGAACTGCTTCCCGCCATGAAAGCCGCCAACTTGCTCGGATTCTGCATCCCCGAACAATACGGCGGGCTGGGGATGGACTACATCTCGCTCGGGCTGGCGTGCGAGGAGCTTGAATACGGCGATACCTCGGCGCGGGTGATCTTGTCCGTGCATATCGGCCTGTTTTCTCTGCCGGTGCTGACCTGGGCGAACGAAGCACAAAAGAAGAAATATCTGATTCCGGCGGCCAAAGGGGAGAAATTGACGACCTTTGGCCTGACCGAACCGGCGGCTGGCTCGGATGCGGTCGGAATTCAGACCACGGCCGTCAAACAGGGCGACCATTATATCATGAACGGCGAGAAGATGTGGATTTCGCTGGCGGCGGTGGCCGATTATTTCCTCGTATTTGCCTGGACCGATCTGGAGAAGAAGAAGAAACGCGACCACAGCGGCTTGTCGGCGTTCATTGTCGAAAGCAAATGGCCCGGCGTCAGTACGGGGACGCTTCACGGCAAACTCGGGGTGCGGGCGGGGAATACCGGGTATATCGCGTTTTCAGATGTCAAAGTTCCGGCGGAGAATCTGGTCTTCAAAGAGGGTGCCGGATTCAAGATCGCCATGTTCTGTCTGGATCAGGGACGATATACGGTGGCCGCAGGGTCATGTGGGCTGATTCGCGCCTGTCGCGACGCCTGCGTTACCTATTCCCACCAGCGCAAGACGTTCGAGCGCGAGATCGGCGAGCACCAGCTGGTCAAACAAATGATCGCCAACATGGAAGCGGCTTATGAATATTCCACGCCGCTCTGGATGAAAGCGGGATGGCTCAAGAATCAGGGGAAACGCTCGACGAAGGAAACCTCGATGGCCAAGTGGATCGCCTGTCGCGAGGCGGAGGCGTCGGCGGCCAACGCCGTGCAGGTGTTCGGGGCGTACGGGTTTTCGGATGAATATCCGGTGGAACGGTTCTATCGCAATTCCAAGGGGGCCTCAATTTACGAAGGAACCCGCGAGATTCACACTCTGATGCAGGCGGACTATGTGCTCGGCTACCGCAAAGACCGCCCGATTGAGCATGACCTGCCGGTGGTGGAGCAGGGGTGAGGTAGTTTCGGATTTACGTGCGAGGCACACGTCCCTGTGTGCCTTCTTTTCAGGGCCGGCGGGGACGTCCGCCTTGCACGAATGAAGGAAGCCGTCAGGTCAGGGCACCTGACGGCACGTGTTCTTCGTCGCATCGAGCGTAGTCGAGATGCGACGGTAGCGCAAGTAAGCCACACGTCGTGTCTCGACTACGCTCGACACGACGAAGAGAAGATGTCGGGTAGCTCGTCCGCCTGGCGGCGTCCTCGCAACCCGACCTACCAGACCTCACACCTTCCCATACGGATAAAACACAAACAACAGCAGACTGATCGCACACAGCACCCACAGGCCGACAGTCGTCTCTTTGGTGCGGCCCGCGAATAATTTGAACAGCGGATACAGCACAAACCCCGCCGCCATCCCGAAACCGATGGTGTAGGTAAAGGCCATCAGCGCAATGGTGGCGGTGGCGGGGAATAATTCGGTGTAGTCATTGAAGGGCAGTTGCCGCGCCGGGGCAAGCATCAGGAATCCGACCACGATCAGCGCCGCGCCGTACGCGAACGGCGGGATCATCACAAAGATCGGCGTCAGAAACAGGCAGAACCCAAACATGATCGCGGTGACCAGCGCCGAGAAGCCGGTGCGTCCGCCGCTTTCGATGCCGGTGGCGGATTCGATATAGGCGCCGGTGGTCGTGGTGCCGACCAGCGCGGCGGCGGTCGTGGCGAGGGCGTCGGCCATCATCGGCTTCTCGATTTCCGGCAGATTGCCCTGTTCATCGAGAAGTCCGGCGCGGGCGGACAGCCCGACCAGCGTGCCCATCGTATCGACAAACGCCATGATAAAGAGCACAATGATAATCGGGATGAACTCAAGTTTCAGGGCACCGGCGATGTCAAGTTTGAGAAAGAGCGGGGCGAGCGACGGTGGCGCAGAGAAGAGTTCGCTCGGGGCGGATGATTCGCCCATGGCAAAGCCGATGGTCGCGGTGACCAGCATCCCGATCAACAGCGCCCCCCGCACGCGGCGAATCAGCAAAATCGACATGAGAATGACGCCGATGATCGCGAGGAGCGGACCGGTCGAGGAAAGAAGTCCGATCTTAACAGGCGCATCGACGATCCCCACCCGCACAATGCCCGTTTCGTTCAGGCCGATGAACATGACGAAAAATCCGATCCCCACCGCGAAAGCATGCTTGAGCGAATTGGGCACGGCCGAAGTGATCCAGGCGCGGAATTTGAAGGCGGTGATCAAAATGAACAGGATACCCGAGATAAACACCGCCCCCAGCGCTTGTTCCCAGGTATATCCCAGGCCGAGGCAGACGGTGAAGGCGATGAAGGCGTTTTCGCCCATGTATGGCGCGATGGCGAACGGTCGGCGGGCGTAGAAGGCCATCACTAGCGTGCCGAAAATCGCGGCCAGAATGGTGGCGGTGGTCGCGGCCTGTTTGGGGATGCCCGCGGCCGAGAGAATGCCCGGATTAACGACCACGATATAGGCCATGGCAAAAAAAGTGGTCACGCCGCCGATAATCTCGTTCCGGTAACCGGTGCCATATTTCTTGAAATGGAAAAACTTCCTCATGGCAAAGGTAGTCTATGGCCTGGAACCGAGGTTGGCAAAGATAAACAGATGCGGGGAAGGTTTGTCTTCAGGCCCGCCGTTTCATCCCTCCACCATAAGATGGCGGGTCCGAAGACGGACCCGCCCTACCACAGGTCGATATGTCCTAAGTTATTGAAATGTATGGTATTGGCTCTGAAGGGGTGGTCGGTGTCGGTTCTCCCCTTGCGAAATTTGGACAAGAGAGGTATAATTACGGGCTAAGCATTCCCCGGACTGCGAACCAAAACGGTCGGGTTGCTGTTGAACGATTAGAATGAGTGATATCGGAGTTTGTGTGAAAGAGAAAATTCATCCGGCGTACAACGCGGTGACGATCACCTGCGCGTGCGGCGCCCAGTATCCGACCCGGTCAACCCGCAAGTCGATCTCGGTGGAAATTTGCTCCAACTGCCATCCCTATTTTACGGGGAAGCAGAAGCTGATTGACACCGCCGGACGGGTCGAGCGTTTCCGCCGCAAATATGCCAAGGCCGGCGAGAATAAATAATTCTTGTCCACGTGCCAACTGGTTGATCCTGAGTATCCATGCCTGATCTGAATGTCGGCGGACAAGCGGTAATCGAGGGAGTGATGATGCGGGGGAAAGACCGCATCGCCACCGCCGTCCGATCCGCCTCGGGCGAAATCCTGGTCAAGACGCAGGATTACCGTTCGCTAACCTCCCGTGCCAAAATCCTGAAACTTCCGATTCTTCGCGGCGTCGTTTCATTTTTCGAAATGCTCGTGATCGGCATCCGCACGCTGAACTTTTCGGCGGATATGGCCATGCGCGATTTGGATCGGGCGGAGGCGGAGAAGAATGGGCAGACCTATGTCGCCAAAGAAAAGAAATCCAATGGGCTTCTGATTGGCGGGATGGCTTTGGTGTCGCTCGTGGTCGGGGTCGGCGTCTTTTTCTTTCTACCGCTGGCTGTGGCCAGTTTGTTCGGGATCGACAAGAATGCGGTCGGCTTCAACCTGATGGCCGGTGCGGTCCGGTTGACGCTGTTGATCTGCTACCTCGCGGTGCTGACCTTCTTCAAGGATTTTCAACGGATATTCGAATATCACGGGGCCGAGCACAAATCCATTTACACCTACGAAATGGGGGACGATCTGACCCCCGAAAAGGCGATGACCTATACCCGTTTTCACCCCCGGTGCGGAACATCGTTTGTGCTCATCGTGGCTTTGATTGCGATGTTTCTCTACGCGATCGCCGACTCGGTGTTCGCGATCGTGACCGGTCATGCACCCACGCTTTTGGTGCGGTTCGGCCTGCATGCCGCGCTCTTGCCGCTGGTGGCGGGCGGCTCGTATGAGCTTTTGAAGCTGTCCGGCAAGACGCGCGACCACCCGATCACGCAATTTTTGATCGCGCCGGGATTGTGGATGCAGAGGATCACCACGCGGGAACCCTCAATCGATCAGGTCGAAGTCGCCATTGCGGCGCTCGAAGCGGCGATCGGGGTGACCGAGTCGCGGCTGACCTCCAAGCGAACCGCCGTTTATTAGCGGCGGCTTTGCACGATTGTTCTCTTTTCTTTTCAATCCCAAATGAATATTTTGCGCAGGACCCTATGCTTGAGATAGTTGACAGACTTGAACATAAACTGAAGACGCTGGACGACCAGTTGCAGGACCCGGCGAATTCATCGGATATCAAGAAGATCATCACGCTCAACCGGGAACGGCGCCAGCTCGAAGAATTGCTGGCGGTTGCCCGGCGCTACCGGAAGATTCGGACGAGTTTGGACGATGCCCGCGCCATTCTGCGGGACAGTTCCGATACCGAACTGATCGAGATGGCCCGCGAGGAAGCCGCCGAATACGAAAGCCAGATCGACGCGGTGGAGCGGGAGTTCAAGCTCAAACTCCTGCCGCGCGATCCGAACGACGACAAACCGTCGGTGGTCGAAATCCGGGCGGGAACGGGCGGCGATGAGGCGGGGATTTTCGCCGGGGATATTTTCCGGATGTATCAGCGGTACGCCGACCGGCGGGGGTGGAAGATGGAAATCCTGTCGTCGAGCGAGTCGGCCATGGGCGGATTCAAGGAAATCATTTTTTCGCTTGCGGGCGAAAATGCCTATGGACGGATGAAGTACGAATCCGGCGTGCACCGGGTCCAGCGGGTTCCGGCCACTGAAGCGCAGGGGAGAATCCATACCTCGGCCATCTCGGTCGCGGTCTTTCCCGAAGCGGAAGATATGGACATTGAAGTGAAGGAAAATGAGATCAAGGTGGATGTCTATCGGTCATCCGGTCCGGGCGGGCAGTCGGTCAACACCACCGATTCGGCGGTGCGGATCACCCACCTTCCGACCGGCATGGTGGTCACCTGTCAGGACGAGAAATCACAGCTCAAGAACAAACAGAAAGCGCTCCGGGTGCTCCGCTCCCGCCTGTACGACCGGATGATGGCCGAGCAACAGGCCAAGATTGCGGCCGAGCGCCGTTCGATGGTCTCCACCGGCGACCGCTCGGCGAAAATCCGCACCTACAATTTCCCGCAGTCGAGAGTGACCGATCACCGGATCGGTCTGACGATATATCAGCTCAACGACATTCTCAATGGGGGGGTGGATGCCCTGATCGACCCGCTCATGCAACATGATCAGCAGGAACGTCTGAAACTCGAATCGCAATCGGTGTGAGGCAGGCATGAAGTACATCCGTATTCTCGGAGCGGTGATTTTGACGGCGGCGATGCTCTATATCGCGCGGCGTAATTCGGCGGGCGCGCCGGAACATCTGGCATCAACTGTTGATCAGTACCAGTTTGAAATGGAGACGGTGCCCAAAGGGAAAGAGAACGGCGACACGACCATCTGGGTGACCGTGGTCGGACCGTTTGAGTTGGGCCAGCGGGTGGTCCTCGAACTCATCGACGTCAACCACGCGACCAAAGTCGTGAACGTAAACTCGGTTCCCATGACCCGCAAGGAAGCCGGATCGAGCGAGTTTTATCTGAAGATA
>JACRAV010000059.1 GCA_016213305.1 Candidatus Zixiibacteriota bacterium
ACGCACCCTGGCCGAGGTGTATCGATTCACGGTGCCGCCGGTTGAGGCCGACTCGGCTACACGTTGATTAGCAAGAAACGAGGTTACCTATATGTCAGAACAGACCGGAATCCACGAACACGATGAGCCAATGCCCGAAGGTGAAGAGCAGGCCCCGCCGCTTACTCATGCCATGGGGATTGTGCGATGGTTTCTTCTCATCGGGATGACGCTCTTTGCGCTCACTATGTTGCTGACCTACTTCGGCGCGACCCCCTGGGCGAACTCCTCGCAGAAGAGCGCGATGTATCATTGCCCGATGCACCCGACCTATGTCAGCAGTCAACCGGGCGATTGCCCGATCTGCGGGATGAGCTTGGTGCCGATCGAAGGTGATACGACAAAGCCGGCGGCCACGGCTACGGGCAATATGCAGATGGCTGACAGTTCAGCCGTCAAAGCCAAACCGGGTCAATACACCTGTCCGATGCACCCGGAGGTGATTTCCGATACGGCGGGGAAGTGTCCGAAATGCGGCATGTTTCTGGAGCAGGTACTGGCCGACTCAACGAGTGTCGTGGCCAAGCCGGGTCAATACACCTGTCCGATGCACCCCGAAGTAATTTCCGACAAACCGGGCGAATGCCCCAAATGCGGGATGGACCTGGAACTGGTGAAAGAGGCGACGGCGCCATCGTCGGGCCATGCCGAACACGGCGGTTCAATGGGCGAGAGCACGGTTCCGGGTTTGGTGTCAGTAACGATCGAGCCGCAACGGCTTCAACTGATCAATGTCCGTACTGGCACGGTTCAGAAGCGGGCACTTGGATCGGTTACTCAGATCGTTGGATATGTAACGCCGGACGAAACGCGGCTGTCTAATGTGACGGTGCGCATCAACGGCTGGGTACAGAAACTGAATGTCAACGAGACCGGCCAGCAGGTAGCCAAAGGGGAAACGCTTCTCACGATTTATAGTCAGGACCTGTACCAGGCCGAACAGGATTATCTGCTGGCCTATGCCAGCACCCTGAGAAAGGGAGGCGATTCTACTCTGGCGTCCACGCGGTCCCAGTTGTTGGATGCGGCGCGGGAACGGCTTAGCTTGCTTGGTCTCGGCGAAAGTGATATCGCCGCTCTGGAACGAAGCGGCAGAGCCGAGGCGGCAATTCCTCTTCGCAGTCCGCTCAACGGGGTGGTGTTGGAAAAATCGGTGCTGGCCGGTCAGGCGATCAATTCCAGCCAGCCATTGTTCACGATCGCCGATCTGAGCACGGTGTGGGTACTGGCCGATGTGTACGAGTCCGACCTGGCCGGAATCAGAGTAGGCCAGAAGGCCGAAATGACCGTAACAGCAGATCCGAATCAGATATATGAAGGTGTGGTGAGTTTTGTTTATCCGACCGTGTCGGAGCAGACACGCACGCTCAAGGTTCGGCTTTCGTTCGCCAATCCGAACATGAAACTTCGGCCGGGGATGTACGCGCAAGTTGCGCTGGCCGGATCCAGCGGGGCTGTTCTGGCGGTTCCGCACAGTGCTGTGATGGATGACGGCAAGCTACCGTACCTGTTTGTCGTGCACGGCGGCACGCATTTCGAACCGAGAAAGATTACGGTAGGCCGGAGCTCCGACGAGTGGGCGGAAGTCCTGTCCGGCGTGAGCGAGGGGGACACCGTCCTCACCAGTGCCAATTTCCTGATCGACTCCGAAAGCCGGTTGAAAGCGGCGATTTCCGGCATGGGTGGAGCGCCCGCTGATGAACATGCGGGCCATCGCAAGTAGGCAAGAGAAATACCATGATTAAAGCAATCATAGAGTTCTCTGCGCGCAACCGGATGGTGGTGATCATTGGGACGATCTTCGCCCTTTTCGGCGCCTGGTATTCGATCGCCAACACGCCGCTCGACGCCATTCCCGACCTGTCCGACGTCCAGGTGATCCTGTTCACCGAGTGGATGGGGCGGAGTCCCGATCTGGTGGAAGACCAGATCACCTATCCGATTGTCACTTCGCTGTTGGCGGCCCCTAAAGTGTCGGCAGTGCGCGGATACTCGATGTTCGGCATGTCGTTCGTGTACGTGATTTTCGACGAGGGGACCGACATCTACTGGGCGCGAAGCCGGGTGCTCGAATATATGAAGCAGTTCGAAGGGAAACTTCCCTCCGGCGTGACGCCGACTATCGGGCCGGATGCCTCGTCGGTCGGATGGGTGTTTCAGTATGCGCTCGTTGACTCGACCGGCAAGCATGATCTGTCGG
>JACRAV010000068.1 GCA_016213305.1 Candidatus Zixiibacteriota bacterium
AATGGTTGGGCCGGCGGTCAAACTCTTGATGGAAGCAAACGACACGCTCAAAAGTCCGGCCAGTTCCGATAGTCCTGAGGCCATCATTCCCCAGACCGGCTGAATGGCCCTGGCGTACAAATCCGACCCGACCATGTACACGGCTACCGCCGTGATGGCAAGAGCGCCGATCACGGTGATGACGGATGTCCGGATTGCCCGGCGGCGGTCGGTTTGCGTGACCTTTTCGATAACACGATCGGCCAGCCCCGGATCAAGCGGACGGGCGGCCATCTCGCCCACCAGACTGCTCTGCTCGGCGGTTGACGCCAGACGGGTCTGGCACTTATCGCACAGCAGGAGGTGTTCCATCGCGCGTTTCGAACTCAGGCGACGGCCGCCCAGCAGGCCGCGAAGTTCTTCTTCGGTCAGGTGGACTATGCGCACAGGTCCTCCCGGGCGAACCGATCGGTCAGCCGTTCTTTCAGCAATTTGCGGGCGCGGTGAAGGTAACTTTTGACGGTCCCTTCGGGGAGTTTCATCAGCCCGGAAATTTCGGTGTAACTCATATCGTGCAGATGAAACAGGGACAGGATGGTGCCCCAGACGACCGGTAGCCGGTCGATTTCTTCGGCCAGCTTGACCGCCGCCTGACGGTCGGAGGTTATCGATTCGGGCGAAATGCCCTCGTCACAGACGTCGTCAACGGTCGATTCATCGGATACTTGATCTTCGTACAACAGGACGCGCTTCTTTTCGACATGATGAAGGCAGGTATTGATGGCAATTCGGGCAATCCAGGTGGAGAGCTTGGATTCGCGATTGAACTGCCCCAGCCGTTCATAGACCCGCACAAAGACCTCCTGGCAGAGGTCCCGGCGGTCCTCGTCGTTGGCGATCATGCGGGAAATGATGACCTCCACCATCCGCTGATTGGCGGTCACCAGTTCGCGGTAGGCCTTGTGGTCCCCCCCTAAAACGGCCTCGACGACCAGTAGGGATCTGTCCAATTGGCTCTCCATATAGCAGTTAGACGGGTAAGGGGGGTAAAAGGTTGCAGTTTGAGGGCCTGCAACCCCCGGCCGGGTCAGTCGGTCTAACCAGCAGAAGGAACAGAACATACCTGAAGGAGGACATATGACAGACTTCACCCCCGTACTGGTACTGGCCGTCATCTTTGGCGGCATCATCGGGATCATCCGGGCCAAGAGCGACTACCAATTTCGCCAACGGCTGATCGACAAGGGCGCGGTCGATGAAAAGGTGCAGGAAATGCTGGCCAAATCATCGTTCGGCGGTCACAATCTCAGCAACCTTAAATGGGGGATGGTGCTGGTGGCTATCGGCGCAGCCGCTCTGATCGGACGGTTTCTCCCCTACGACATGGACGATGGCGGAACGATTGGTCTCATGTTCATCTTCGCCGGGGTGGCGTTTTTGATCTACTACCCGATCGCCCAACGGTATGAGCGAAACAAGGGTATGAATCCCCCTCACAACTGAGGCGACAAGTGCGATGGTTCGACGGCCGGTCAAGTGACCGGCCGTTTTCCTTTCGAGTGAGATGGCAAGGTTCTCGTCCGCCTGATGGCGGACTTGGAACGCCTACCTTGAAAACCTCGAGACGCAGACGGGGACGTCTGCGTAGCACAATCCAGTCTAGGTTAGTGTCAAACCGATTCTGCTGGGCCCCGGGTCTTCGGGATTCGCCTTGCTCATCCCTTCGCCCGGGGTGACAAGAAAGGATGTCGGGTTTCTCGTTCGCCTTACGGCGGACTCGGAACCCGACCTGCGCAAATCATAACAAGAGAAGATGTCGAAACCGCAGGGGTTTCGACCTACCAAGACAGAAAATGTGTCGGGACCACAAGGGTCCCGACCTACGAAGATGGTAGGGCGGGGTTTTGTCGGCGGACAGGAATGTCCGCCGACCACGAGGTGACATAGGGGGAATACAAATAAACACGGGGCTGTCCGCAGGGTGACAGCCCCGTTGATTGCAGTTGGCGGGAAGGGGTTCGGAGGGGATTGTGATTCCTCCATGCACCAACAGCATGTTGCCAATCTTATTACACCAGAACCCCGTGGGCAGAGCGTCAGGTCTCGTCCGGCCAAGGCCGGACTAGGACCTGACGCAACAATTGAACGGCGCTTTTCCAACCTCCATGCTAATCATGTTCGCTCCGGGAACTGCGATGGCTACGGTGCCTCTGCGTCGATTCCGTCAGGGTTTTGAAATCACCGGACGTGAATCCTTTTTCGGGAAAGATCGCAATCCCCCACGCCCGCGGATTCCAGGGCTGGCCGGAGTTCCAGTCAGGATACGAATGAGAATCATCGGACACATACCGCACGACATACTTGCCCGCGGGCAAAGAGAGTTCACCGTCGAATATCCGGTTCTTACCAGCCCCACCGGCATGTTCGGTGTTGCGGGAAGTCATCTCCCAGACGGTCTTGCCGGAGCCGGCGTCTTCGATCCAGCCGTAATCGGCGAAATCGTCATCCAGACTGCTCTGCTCGCCGAGGGCGCGGACGCGAATGGACATCGGGCGAGTCAGAGCAAATTGCGTGGAGATATCTTCATCGTCGCCGATTTCGGTCATATCGATCAGCGGCTTGGGTTCGGCAGGAACAGTCGAAAGGTGGAAGGCGGACGGGACAAATTCCTTGCCGGGAAGAAGGGTAATCCCCCAGTTCATCGGGTCGTACGGCGGAGCGGCGTTGAAGCGGCGATAGGAATGGGAATCATCGGTTACATACGAGAGGACATAATTACCGGCCGGCAGGGAGATTTCGGCGTCGATCTTGCGGTTCTTCTTGTTCCCCCCCGCCCGCAGGGAGCGTTCCTCGGCGGCGGTCCAGACTCTGGTCCGGGTTTCGGCGTTGGTAATCCAACCGAAATCGACCGGATCGGATCCGGGGAGTTGCTCCATGAAAGCGTACACGCGAAGGTTCATGGGTTTATCCAGCTTGAAACCCTTTTCGATATATTCGTCGTTGCCGAGGCGGGTTTCGGCGATGAGCGCACCGGGGATGTCGCCGGCAGGGTCGAACTTTTTCAGGTCGGCGGGGGTCAATTCCGTGGAGTTGAGCCGGATGAAGCAGTCCTCGAGGTAATCTTCGGGATCGTTGAGCGAACCGGAAAAGATGCGGCTCAGCGCCTTGAAGGCGCCGTGATCATCGGAGACGAAGATCGAGCCCAGGTCGCCGTTTCCGGTGAAGATGTACAGTTCGTACTTTCCGCGGGCGAAGACTTTTTCGGTGGTTGTTTTGCGGACATACTTTTTGCCCCACGCTTTTTCGGTTTCGTCCGATTTCATTTCCCAGACGACATGGCGGGTGTCCTGATCGATGATCCAGCCGTAAGCGATCATGTTGTCGGCGTCGGGATACCCCAGACCGGTGGCGGAAATTTCGATTTCGCCCGGTTTGAGCAGGTCGAAACCGATGACTTCGAGCCGGTTGCGGCGGGGGAATTTTTCATCGAGAAGGGTGGCCGAGAGGGCGGCCGAGGCCAGGGTAACGAGGGCGGTGGCGGTCAGGACCGCTCGGAATGGCATGCTCATCGGACTGTCCTTATACCAATGGTTGCGTAGCACTAACCAAAAGGGAATAC
>JACRAV010000069.1 GCA_016213305.1 Candidatus Zixiibacteriota bacterium
GTAACGCTACCCGGCCGTTTCGCGGAGGAGGTGAACCGATCATGGCCGGGTCAATATCTTCGAGCAGATAGTGCCCGACAAAGTCGGCCGGGATGCCGTGATCGGTGAAAAATTTCTGCTCAAACGGCAAAATGACCAGCATTCGATCAACCAGCTTGCGGATGTCGGCGACACGTCCCTTCCCCCAGGCCCAGACCTGCGGGGCGATATAATAGACAATTGGAATCCCGAGGTGTTTGACACGCGCGGCCAGCCGCAAATTGAAACCCGGATAATCCACCAGGACGATTACTTTCGGTTTGCGGGCGGCGATCTCCGCGGCCGTTTTTTCCATTAACTGCTGGAAGAATCGGAACCGGCGGGCAACTTCCCAAAACCCCATCACGGCCAGCTCTTTGCCTCCGGCCAGCTGTTCCTGTCCCAGGGCGGCAAGGCGAGGCCCGCCCAGGCCGAAGCACTGAATACCGGTCATGCGATCACACAACGCAGAAACCAGCCGTCCGGCGGCAATATCACCGGAGGGATCACCTGCGGATATGAAGATCGATTGATTGATCATGGAGACCGCTCAGGCCTCCATCATGCGCGCAATTGAGGAGATGCCGATCCGGTCGATTTCAAGAGCCAGCCGCAGAGCTTCGGAGGCCTCGGCCACCGTCACCGCCACCGGGCGGTCGTGAATGACGGCATCGAGAAAACTGGCCAGTTCGGCGCCCAGCATATCCTGACCGGTGTCCCCTTTTTTGCGGTAGAGGATATCGCGGCCCGATTTCCCGAGCGGCACCCGCATCCCTTCGCTGGGGCCGTCGTCGGTGGCCATCGAATACAGATCGGCCTGTTTGGTGGCGAGGTCCAGAGAATAATAGCCTGAAGTCTGAAATATGCGAAGCTTGCGCATGGCATGAAGCGAAATCCTCGATGCCGTCAGATTTGCCACCGCGCCGTTCGCGAAGGTCAGCCGGGCATTGGCAATATCCGCTCGCTCGGAAATGACCGCCACCGCCGAGGCCTGAATGTCCACGATTTTCGACTTCACAAACTTGAGCACCAGATCGATATCGTGAATCATCAGATCGAGCACGACCGCGACATCGGTGCCGCGAGGATCGAAGGCCGCCAGCCGATGCGCTTCGATAAATGACGGGCGGATTTTTTCATCGGCCAGCGCCAGCACCGCCGGATTGAACCGTTCGATCTGCCCCACCGTCACTTTGACATTATGCGTGTCGGCGAGTTCTTGAAGCGTGGCGGCGTGGGTGAAATCGGAGGTGATCGGCTTTTCAATCAGACAATGAATCCCCGCTTCGATCAACTGCGAGGCGACCGCGAAATGGCGGCTGGTCGGCACGACGATCGACACCGCCTCGACATTCCCGATCAGTTCATCAAGGGATGCGAACACCCGCACATTGTATTCGGAGGCGTGTGCCGCGGCCTTGTCCATGTCGGTGTCGTAACATCCGACCAGTTCCGATTGCGGCAGTTGCGACATCCACCGGAGATGGTGCTTGCCGAGCGCTCCGACGCCCACGACGGCCGTTTTGATTCTTCTCATGAGATCAATCGCACTCCCATTCCGTTCCGGACGGACAGAGATTGGTGCCGATCACTTGATGATACCGCGATCCGACCGGGCGACAAAATCGAGCACCAGCTGGATATCGGGAGTCTTTTCCACTTCGGCGTTGATCCGCTCGATCGCCTGCGACGTGTTCAAACCGGAGAAGAACAGGAACTTGAACGCCTGTTCGAGGATGCGGATCCGGTCGATGGCAAAGCCGCGCCGGCGGAGTCCGATCGAGTTCAAACCGACCACTTTGAGCGGGTACCCGCCCACCAGCGAAAACGGGCAAATGTCCTGCGGTACTCGGAAACCGCCGCCGACCATGCAGTGCGCGCCGATCTTAACGAACTGGTGGATCGGCACCACGCCGCCGATGGTCGCCCAGTCGTGTATCTCGACATGACCGGCCATGTTCACCGAATTGGCTAAAATCACGTTGTTGCCGACGATGCAGTCGTGCGCCACGTGGGCATAGGCCATGATGAAGCAGTCGCGCCCCACCGACGTCTCGCCGTGCGCCTTGGTGCCGCGGTTGATCGTCACATATTCGCGGACCACCGTGTTATCGCCGATCTTCGCCTGCGTGATCTCGCCGCCGAATTTGAGGTCCTGTGGATTGGTCCCGATCACCGCGCCGTGCGAGATTCTGACATTTTGCCCGATGATCGCACCGGGCGCGAGCAGGGCCGATGACCCGATACTGGAGCCGTCGCCGATCACCACGCTTTCCTCGATGACCGCGTGCGGCCCGATCGTGATGCCGTCGCCCAGTTCCGCTCTCGGCGACACAACCGCGCTGGGGTGGATATTGTTCATCGGTCCATCACCATCGCCATGAAATCGGCATTCGCGACCAGCGCGTCCTCGACAAACGCTTCGCCGGTCATCTTGCAGGTGTTTCGCCGAAAGGCCTGCATTTTGAGTTCGAATCGCACCTGGTCGCCGGGCAGAACCGGCCTGCGGAATTTGGCGTTGTCAATCGACATGAAATACACCACCTTGGTTTCCGGCTTCTCCACCGCGTTGAGCAGAAGAACGCCGCCCGCCTGGGCCATCGCTTCGAGGATCAGCACCCCCGGCATGATCGGATGCCCCGGGAAATGCCCCTGGAAAAACGGCTCGTTGATCGTGACGTTCTTGATCGCAATCACATACTTGTCCGGCTCCAGATCGAGCACCCGGTCGATCAAAAGGAACGGGTAGCGGTGAGGCATGATCTTGAGAATGCCTTGAATATCATAAAAAGCGTTCTTGTTGCTGGAGGGATACCGCCGCGCCATTTTCTTCTTTTTGTACAGTTCTCGCATCCGGCGGGCCAGCGCCACATTGGCTTTGTGACCGGAGCGGGCGGCCAGCACATGCCCCTTGAACGGCGCGCCGATCAGCGCCAGATCGCCCAGAAGGTCGAGCGTTTTGTGCCGGACCGGCTCGTTGTAAAATCTCAGGGCGACATCGTTGATTATGCCGGTCTTCCCGACAAACGCCTCCCCCTTGACGTTGAGCGCCCGGCGAATCCGGTCAACCTCGACCTGACCGCCGTTCGAGTCATAGATCACCACGGCGTTATCCAGACTCCCGCCCTTGATCAACCCGTGCGATTTGAGTTCCTCGACTTCGGACAGGAAACAAAATGTCCGCGCCGGAGCAAATTCTTCAACAAACTCTTTTTCAAGGTCCTGCAGAGTGGTGTACTGGGTGCCGAGGGCCGGGTTCTTGTAGTCGATCAGGAAGGTGATGCGAAGGTCATCCGATGGTGTCACCACCAGATCGACCCCGCGGTCCGGCTCGCTGTATGACATGGGCGAATCGATTTCCAGATACATCTTGTCGACTTCCTGGTTCTCGATCCCGGCCTCAAGAATTTTTTCCACAAACGGCTTGGCCGAGCCATCTCCCACCGGCGGTTCGTTATTGTCCAGCTCGACGATAATGTTGTCAATCTGAAGCCCGGCCAGTGCCGCCAGCACATGCTCCACCGTGTGAACCCTGGCCTCTCCCTGCTGGAGCGTGGTGCCCCGGGCGATATCCACGACATGGTCGATATCAGCCATCACCGATGGCGCTCCCGGCAAGTCGGTACGCACAAACCGGATCCCAAAATCCGGCGAGGCCGGCTTGAATACCAGCGTGCATGGATTGCCGGTATGCAACCCAATACCGGGCAAAGAAATCGGACGGGCTATGGTGCGCTGTTTGGCGAACATGGATTTGGCTCTCCTAAACTCGGCGGAGTATATAAAGAAACCCCCACCCATTCAAGCCCTTTTTATCCGCACAACTATATCTCTTTCAACGCCTTTACCTGTCTGAGCTTGCGAAACAACTCAACATAATCCCTGACCATCAATTCCTCGGCTTGTGAAACCCCCTCCAGCATCGGGATGCCGATCCGCAAAACCGCCCGGACCATGTCGGCGGCCGTACGGTCATACTTGTCGGCCAGCGCCTGAATGCGGCTTTTCAGTTCATGCGAGACAAACACGCTGATGCTGTGCTCGCCGCGGGTCTTTCGTGTGATTGTCGGTTTTTCAGCCATGAAGTCCTCCATTGTTTTTGCCGTCAGTGCCGTCAGGTGGGGACACCTGACGGCACCGATTTCTAATACTTCCTCTCTCTCACACCCTTAAGTGGTGTCAGGTGTCCTCACCTGACACCCGGTCATTCGCCAAGCCGTCAGGTGGGGGCACCTGACGGCACTGCCAATTGACAGTTTATCCGTCTCAGGCGTGGTACTTCTGATGTCCAATCAGCACCTGCGGCGTGGCTACCCGAACACCGTACTCCTGCGCGATCGCGCGCATAACCGACCGCCAGGTGGCCTCGGCAGGCCGGGCGTTTATCAGGGTTTCGATTTCGGCGCGACGGGGCGAGTCGCACACCACACACGGTCTGCGCGGCTTTTCGGGCGTCACGCCGAACTCCGCTTCGGCAAACCTGGCCAGCGCCTTGCGCAGTTTCCGTAGCGCCCGCCGGTGGAGCGCCTCCAGCGAATAGATCTTCCGGCCCGAGGCCTCTGCCATATGCCGGTAGGTTTCTCCCATATAGTAGAACCGCGAAATGAACTCCCGTTCGTTTTCGTCGAGGCCCCGAATGGCAAGCTGAACCTGCTCCCGGATTCGCTCAAGGCGCGCACCACAATCGGGGGGCAGGATGAGCCGCTCCAGTTCAGCAGTGGTGACCGCCTCAATCGACGCTATCGGGGAGGCGCCGTCTTCGGTCACCGCCGCATTGACCACTTTGTTGGAAAATACTATTCGATTTCTTCTCATGGCCGCTTCCTCCTGTCGCCTTCGGGCGAATAGGTTCCGTCAGACCGCCCGTTGCCTTTTTCACGAACAAAGCTCCCGAGGCGACCATGGCGCTACCACTTGCGGGTAACACTCCCCCATCCAATTGGCGGGAACCCGGGATCATGTGATTCACGTTTTGATATTGACCGGGAGATGATTTTGCCCGATTGTGTTGCCGCCGAACGATTTTGCCCGCCGACGGGCTGAACTGAACGCCGGGAGTGCCGATTATATGAAAGTGGAAGTGAACAGCACCGTACGACCGCCGAAAACAGAACGACGACCCCTGGTCAGCGGTATCATCTGGCTGGGGCTGGGGATATTCCTGCTCATGCTGTTCAACGAATGGATTCCGTCGATTGAGATGACCTGGCCAGTGGTCCTGATTATCATCGGCGGGGCGCTCATCACCCGCGGACTGGCGCGAAAATAACCGACGTCTTGATACTTTTGTGAGCGATACCCCCCTTCAACAGGAGACCGGCTACCCGGAATCGGGCACTCCCCCGGATGCCATGCACGATTTCAGAGTGGCGTCACACAATGAGGGGTTCGCCTCACACTTCTTTACCTATTTCACGCTCGCGTTTCTCCTGATCGGGTACCCCGGCCTGGCGTTGATAGGCGGCGGCGATGATCCGCTCAAACTGCTCAAGGATATATCCCCCGGCGTGCTGATTGTCCTGCTACTGGCCACCATTGCTTTTCAATGGACGTCATTCTTGCTGGTCTTCTTGACCGCCTTCAAGGAAAACACCGGTCTGTCGGGACTGGGGTTCACCAGGTTCAATCCAGTGTATCTGGCCTGGACCGTCGCCTTTCTCCTCGTTTCAAACCTCTTCCTGTCTGGTGTCGCGTGGGTGCTGGGACAAGTCGGGCTTCCCATGCCCGGCGAAATCGCGCTGTTGATTCCTCAGGATGCGTTCGGGCGGGTGGTGTGGGTGGTGGTGTCGGCAACCGCCGGTATTTGCGAAGAGACCATGTTTCGCGGGTATCTCATGACCCGGCTCCGTCTGACGGGCAAATTCAAAAGCTGGGTAATCCCCGCGATCGTCTCGTCGATTGCCTTCGGCGTCTGCCACGCTTATCAGGGGATACCCGGGTTGATTGTGATCAGCACCTATGGCGCGCTGTTCGCGCTGTTGTACATCCGCACCGGCTCGATCTGGCCGGGGGTGCTGGCGCACTTTCTTCAGGATTCCGGCGCGCTGTTCTATCCGAGGTAAAACAGGCCGCTGAGATTATCAATCAGGCCTTCGAGAAGAGGATTATTTCACGAGCATCATCTTGCGTTGCTCGGTGAAGTCACCGGCGGTAAGCCGGTAGAAATAGACGCCACTGGCGGTCTGATTTCCGCTTTGATCGCGGCCATCCCAGACGACCCGATGTATGCCGGCCGAATAGGGAACGTGATCGACCAGCACCGCAACCTCCTGGCCAAGCAGATTCACCACCGAAAGCGTGACTGCGGTCGTCTTCGGCAGTGAAAATTCAATGGTGGTCGAAGGATTGAACGGATTCGGGTAGTTCTGCGCCAGACGGTACTCGGTCGGGAGAGAACTACCCGGATCGTTAACATCGGTCGGCAAATAAAGTGAATTCGCAATATAAACCTGATCGCCGTTGGCTCGCGGATCAACCCAGGTGAACCAAGCCCGTCCCCGCCGATTCTTCACCGCGGGACTGGTCATATATTCGGGGGTCGCCGACGACACCGGCTGATTGCCGCCCACCGCAACAACTGAACCGTCATACAATTGATACATTATGTTCCGGCGGCCGGTGCGCCAGTCCGCCCACGTTGCGCAGATATACCCGTTTTCGGCGATGGAGAGCGCGGGTTGTGAGACATTGGCCGGCGGGTTATCGGCGATGTCGAGAAGTTGCCAGACGACCGATCCGGCCGGGGTCAGCGCATCAAGGTACATGTGCGAAACATTCCCGTTCAATCCGGTCCAGAGAATACCGATGTTTCCGTTCGGGAAATTATCCACAGCAATGTCGGTGATATTGACGCCGAAATCAGGTGACCAGAAGAATGATCCCCCCGCCGACTTGTCGGCGTTGTACCAGTGGCATTTTGCCGTCGGCGAGGCCGTGCCGCGATCGAGCCATGTGACGTAGAAACGGCCAACGGAGTCGGTAGAAAGATTCAGTTCGGCGTTCTTCGTGTCCGATATCGGGTTTGAAATCTGAAATTCGGAACCGTCGAGCGCTCCTGAAACCGCCAGCCATCTCCCCCACACCTGCATATTTCCCGATCGCTTGTCGAGCCAGACGGTCAGCGCGCGACCCGATGGCGTCATCGCAACTTTCGGCGATGACTTCACGGCCGCCTGGATCGTGTCCGACAAACAAAATTCGTTATCCGTAAAGTATCCGATCGAACTGCCATACCGTCCATAGATTCTCTGACCGGCGATTCCCGCCAGGGGGCGGCTGTCCACCCAGACGACCAGTGATTTGCCGTTGCCGGAGGTAATGGCTGGCTCGGATTGCATGTTCTCCCCCGGGTCCTGACTGACTTTCTGATTGTAGTCCGGTCTTATGCCGGGGGCGGAGATCGCCTGGCAGAAAATATCGCCTGCATCATTGCGACGGCTTTCGAAGGCGACCAGATCGTACCAGTCGGTCCCGGCGCAGATCGACGGATTGGCCGACGGCGCCCCGAATTGATCATCGTTGAGCCGCAATTCCTGGGATAGAACCGGTATCGCCGCCGTGTCGAATAGCATCAGATTGATATTGGCGCCTTCATTCTGGTATTCGGTCCAGCCGATGCCGTACCGTTGGTTGGTGGCGCATTCCGTGCTCGGCGACCAACGCCGACCGGTAGAGGCAACATTGCGCGCCGATGGCGTGCCGATGGCCACAAGCCCCGCCCCAAATCGCTGGGACATGATATTGTTGGCTAATCCGAAAGCCCCCCAGGTTACACTCAGCGTTCCGGCGGGCGCGACGCAAAGATTCAGATCCCAGTTGGTGGTGAGAGTGTCCGCCGTGGAGACCAGTCTATTGGCGCCCACCAGCCCGGTAGTCGGACTGAACTGCTGAATATAAACCTCCTGCCCCGATCGCCGATCGAGCCAGCCAATGACATACATGTCGGCGCCACAGAATGCGATTTTGGGCGCATATTGAGCGGAGCTTGAATACGGCGGCGGCACGACCGAAAAATCTGTGCCCACCGCAGAACCAGCGCCGGTGAACTGCCGCGCGTAAATGTCCGCCTGTCCATTGCGATAATCTTCCCACGCGATGACAAACCCCGAGAGCGGGTCGATAGCTACCGAGGGCGCCCATCGCTGAGTTGTGCCCGCATCGCTTGGCGCCGCCACCGGTCCCAGCTGAGTTGCGCCTGAGCTGTCTAATATCTTCATATTGATAGTCTGATTCGACGGGCCATACTCTTCCCAGACCACCACCAGGCGGCCGTCGGTGAACAGCGCGGCGTCGAAAGGTCCGGCATACGCTCCCAGAGTGGTGTCGTTTATCAGAATCGGGGCATGATCGATTGTCAGATTGCTGTTGTATCTGACGGCGTACAGTTCGCCCGCCGTTCGATCCCGGTACAGAAGATACACTTTGCCTCGTACGTCCTGCATCAAGAGGGGGTCGGCCAAATCATCGCCGATTGAAGAACCTGCGACCAGCGTATTGGAGCCGATAGCGGTTCCGGTGCTCGATAGCAGTTGCCAGAGAATCTTGTTTGCGCCATAGCGCGAATCTTCCCATGCCGTCAGCCAGTTTCCGCCGCTCAGCGGTAGAAGCGAGACATGATCCTGCGTATAGTGGGCCGCGTAGTTGATATCCGACATTTGAACGTCGGTGAACGACGGCGAAAGGACCGCGCCTGACTGAAGGATTCTTGCATCCGCCTGACGAGATCGCAGATCAAGCCCTCCTACCGCGGCCTGGTGGGCGGAATCACGATCAAACGCCAAAACGCCCTCCGGGGGGCAGAGAAAACAGATTAGAGCGAGAATGACAAGTACTGGTTTGGTCATGTCCATCCTACAGAGTACACATCCCAAGTGCAAATGCTATGCCTTGGGTTCCCATGAGTGCCGATTAAAATTGTCTGTGAGGGTGAAGGGAATATACCCAGTAACTCCTTATTTGCCAAGAAATTAGTTTGCAGGCCGGATGTCTGGTCCCCGATCCCTACCCGGACCCTCTCGGCCGACCTGTGATGAAGTTGCAAGTCGTTTCACTAATAGCACTTCGGGTTGCTGGAAACGCGTTGGTAGCGATTACGGCCGCAAGTCCTGATTTTGAGACAATCCCAAGCCGCTCAAAGAATTAAGCTGGAACTTTGCCCCCTTCCCGTCGTATGTTCTGGTAGGCGAGAGACCTCAGCCATGCTGGAGCGGGTTCATCCGTTTTAGCGGGAAGAAGAGGCCGTCGCCGTGGTACTAATGCTATGAAGAGACATTTGCCCAACTTGGTTCTGCCTTCGAAATTCATCGGACTTGTCGTTTGTTGCGGCGCACTGGCGCTGGTGTTGAACCTGTCTTCGCCAGTTCAGGCGCAGACAAAGCCCCGGCCAAGAACAGTCGTTCTGGACCCGATGACACAAGAACTGGCCGACGAATACGCCGATATTCTCGAGCAACTTCGGAACATTATTTCCGACTACTCCGATTATCTTCGCGAACTCGGCGACAAAGACCTGATCGCGGCAACCTCGTTTGAGACCTTCAATCGGGCGCTGGCTAAAGGAACCTATGCCGACAGCTCAACCATTCTGGCCAAAGACTTGAGCGCATATCGGGCCAAAGTTGCGTCTCTGGAAAATGAATGCGAGAAGACGAGCGCCGCCAGGTCGGCCAAATCCTGTCGGGTCGTCCGTTCGCTCAGCCGCGAAATCAGATCGCTGTCGGATCAGCTTTCCAGTTACCGATCGCATCTGGAGGAGGAGGGACAATCCGAGGAGGAATTACAGCGGAAGATAAAGCAGATTACCGCGATCAGCCAGGAAATGGCCAAGCAGTATTCCGAGATCGCGCGCCGGGCGCTGGAAAAGGCCGGCAAGGAACTGGAACAGAACGAACTCACTCTTCCGAAGGCGCCTCAAGGGGGGAGTGACGTACCCCGTCCGCCGGGCAAACCGTCGGGTCGAGCGCCGAGGTCGCACAGATCCGACCATGGGGACGAAGTCGGAACCAAGCGGACATCCAACGGCGTGATGAGCGTATCGTCCATGTCGATACCCGTGGTCATCTCAAACCCGAACGGGAGTGTCGAACTGACCGGAACCTCGGGCAAGTCAATCTCGGCGTCTCTGGAATTCGAAGTGGCGGCGGGGTCGCTTTCCAGAGAACGTGAAATCGCGGACGGGGTGGGTCTGAAACTTGCGAATGAAACCGGACGGTATCTGGTGGAGGCCTCGGCGCCACAACTGTCCGACCCCAAGACGCGAATTTTGCGCAATGCGCTGGTGGTCTCGGTTCCGGCCGGACTGCGGGTAGAATGCAGGGGGGCGTACGGCGACCAGACTATTTCCGACCTGACGGGACCGTTGCGGGTCTCGGCTCAGTACGCCACGGTCGATATCAGCAATTGTACCGCCGGCGTGGATGTTTCCAACTCGATGGGGAGTGTCACGCTGTCGGATATCACTGGTATTGTCCGGGCCACGAACTCGTACGGCGACATTGAAATCTCGGACTGTCGCGGTGATCTCCAGATCACCAATGCTTTTTCCGGGATCGATCTGTCCGGTTGCCGGGGAAAGGTGAACATTCACAATTCGGGTGCAACGTCGGTGTCCGACCAGGTCGGTCCGGTGTCGATCAACAATCAGTACGGCGAAGTTTCAATCACCAATGTTCAGGGCGACGTTGAAATCCACAATGCCTACAAGGCCGTGACCGTGGAAAATGTGACCGGTCGCACCTTCATCGAGAACAACTACTCGCCGATCAGGGTTGTCTCGCTTCGCGGTCGGACAAAACTGATCAACCAGTACGCGTTGATAAGCGGTGAAGATATCCGCGGGCCGCTTGATATTGTCGGACAGGGGGGGGCAATTGAGCTGTCGCTGACCGAGCCGCTGTCCGGCCCGTCCAGCATCAATTCGACCTACGGACCGGTGCGTCTGGAAGTGCTCCGTTCGCTTGACCTGATCATCACCGCTCGCACCAGTTTCGGCGAGATCTCCGGCTCTTTGCCGTTCACGGTTCAGAGCGAAGGGTCAAGTCGTTCGGGGGTGGTGCGGCTCGGACGCGCCAGAGACTCTCTGTCAATAATCGGAATCAACGCATCAATCGAACTGTCGGGTTCCCGATAGCCGGGACTCGGTGATCCGGTTGAATTTTCAGCGGAATCAGTGAATACCGACCGGGCTGTCCGCGTGGACGTCTTCGATCGAAGCCAACTGCTTCTTGATGCGCAATTCCACCGCCCTCAGATAGTCGGGGTCGGCATGAGACGATATCTGCGGCGAGGCGATTGCCAGAATTTCGGACACCAGCGTTCGGACCGCCGCCAGTCCGGCCAGAATTCCCTGCACCGACATCGCCACCAGGCCCTTGGGATCGACGATCGCTCCGGACTCGATGGCGGCGCGGACGGCGTCGGCGCGGACCGAGATGATATCAGCGGCATCGGACATGTATTGGGCGAAAACCAGCGTTGACTGGCGCACCGAATCGACGTCGGCTCCCGACACCTGGTCTTTGGTCAGCCGTTTTTGCATTTGCCGGTTCTCCCTCAACACCGACTCCAGCGTCAGATATTGATCGATAAGCTGGCGATTGGCCTCGGCAAGCAGGTCCTCGGTTGAGCCGATATCGATCTCGAGGTACTGGGCTTCGCTGATCGTACGGCTGAACGTCTTCCTTTCGACATCCCGGAGGGCCTCGGTGCTGATCCCCAGATTGGCCGCGAGAATCTCCTTTTGCTCTACATCGGATTCGGTGGGAGGAAGCGACTTGCCGATCGAACTGCGCGACATCAGATGAGCCAGAGCGATCAGCTGGGCGAGGCGCCGTTCGGGATCGGTGTCGTTCGACACAAATGTGGTATGGTGGTAGCGCACCGCGGAGCAGATTTCTTCGGGAAGATTCCACTGTTGCAGAAGGAATTGTCCGACGCGGGCGTGATCGGTGTTCCATTCCGCCACTTCGAGGTCCTCGAGCGCTTCTTCACGCTGGGCCAGTGCCCAAAGCCGGGCAAAATCCCTGGGATATGAGCGTTCCAAAACGAGGATACCGATGTCATGAAGCAGGCCCACCATCCACGGTTCTTCAAGATTGCGGAAACCGATTTTTTCGGCAATCAGCCGCGCCCCGCGCGCCACTTCGAGCGAGTGTCGCCAGAAGGCCTTGCGGTCGAATGGCGATCTCCAGTTGTCGGTCATCCGGTACACCGAGGAGGACAGGGCCAGAGCCGTCACCTGACGCATGCCGATGGCCATGACTGCCTGGGTGATGGAACCGATCTGGCGTCCCAGCCCGTAATACGCCGAATTGACAATACGCAGAAGTCGGGCGGCAAGAGCCGGGTCCTTCATGATCACCGCCGACAGATCGCCGGCGGAGGAGTTCTCGTCGCGAGTCACGCGGAGTACCTCGGCTAGGGTCTGAGGCAGTGACGCCAGATCGCGGTTGTCCGTGAGGACCTTTTTAAGGAAATCCGTTTCCATAGGGTGTCTGAAAGGATTATCGACCGAATTGGGGGCGAGTTGAGGGGCTATCGGGCCGGCTTGGCGGCGAGGCGTTTCAGACGCAAATCCAGACGCCGAAGATGCTCTTCCCCGTACGGACAGAGGTCCAGAGCACGGCGGGTGAAGTCACGGGCGCGCTCAATATCGGCCTCCCGGTGCTCAAAGTACTTGGCCAGTTCGACCGATGCCCAGTATCCCTCCCGGCCGGGACGCTCCGCCAGATTCTGCCATATGGCACAGGCCCGCGGCCAGTCATGAGAGCGTTTCAGGATGAACGATTGGTACAGAAGGATGTCCGGCGACAGCTCGCGATCGGCCTCCCCCGCCATCCGGTCGAAAATCGAGACGGCGCGGGAAGTCTGTTTGCGCCGTCCAAAAATCCGAGAGAGCGAATGAAGATCGTCGGTTTCGTCAAGAGATTTCCCCTCGGATTCAAAAGCCGCAGAGATCCGATGGCAGAGATACGCAAGCGTGAGAATATCCTGCCGATTGTGCTCAAGTACCAGTCGAAGACTGCCGGTGGCCTGCTGGTTCAGCCATTCGAAATAGACCGACGGAATAAGGTAGCCGGGGATGTCTTCCCGCCTGATGTGCCCGAACACCTCGCGCTCGACATTGACCAGCGAGCAATCTTTGATCCGCCGCTTGAAGAGTCGTCGGGACGAATGCAACAAATCAAGATGCCCGGCGAAAGGGATTTGGCGCGCCACCCGGTTGATGACAAAACGGTCCCGCAAAAGGGGCAGATCGAACGCCGCCCCGTTGTACGTTACCAGCACGGTGTCAGGTGAAAACTCGGACAGCAAATCTTCCAGCAGGGCGGTCTCATCGGAGTAGTCCGGCAGAAGATACTGCCGAATTTCAAAGCCGGTCTCTTTCAATTGGCCACAGCCAATCAAGAACGGCACTGTCCCGGCGCCGCCAAGACCGGTCGTTTCGGTATCGACAAACAGCAGATTGTCGGCGGAAATTTGTCCCGATGCTTCTTCAAGCGTAAATGCCGCCGCAGGAAATGATCGGGTGGCCAACAGCGGCCCCAGTTCGAAACGGCCCAGTTGATTGAACGAATCCGCGAAGGTATCCAGGCGGCAGTAGCATCCGGACGTATTCGAGCGCAGTGTTCCCCCCAGCGTGGTTGCCAGATCGTGATATCGCTGGGGACAGGTCGAAACACCCCGGATTTTGCCGTGCGCGGTCATCCTGCATTCTACGTATTGTGAACCGATGGGCCGATAATTATTTGCCGGTGGAACTCTTTCCCGCAACAATCGCCGATTCGAGCTTGAGCCGCACCAGCGGGTTCTTCTCCGGCGTCACAAAAAGCTGTTGTAGTCCGCTACTGTCAAGCGGATCGCCGCTGATCAGGGCGACTCCGGCATGAGCGCGGCGCGCGGGCCTGTCCGATTTCGTCTGCATGAGCAACACCTCGCGGGACCGGGGAGTATTGAACCGTCCAAGTACGGCACATGCTCGGTCACCGATCGACGCGTTTGAGGATACCATCGAATCGGCGATTGCACCTATCACATTCGCGGTGTCCAGTCCCAGAAGGGTCTCCAGAGCGCACATCCGGGCGCCGTAGAAGTCGTCGGCCAGCAGATGCACCAGTTGCGGCACCAGGGGGTTCAGGTTCAATTGGCCGGAGGCGACCGCCGCCGACTTGCGCACCTGCCCGATCGTATCGACCAGCGCCGCGGCAACCGCCGAATCGGCGCGATGGTCCTTGCACTTGCCGAGCGCCCCGACCGCCTGTTCCCGCACCTGCCACCGCGAGTGCCCGGTGACGGTCAGAAGGCCGGGAACTGACGATGAATCGGCGATTTCGGCCAGCGCCATGCAGACCCGTTCGACCACCAGCCCGTTTGTTCGCCTCAGCCCCTTGACCAGGCCCGGCACCGCCGGTCTGCCTATCTGCTTGAGCATTTCGATTATGGCCACCCGTTCACGGGCTGATTTCGTATCGCATTTGTCGATCAGAAACGGCACCGCCTCGGCCCCCATGGCCGCGATGGAGTCTTTGGCCGGTTTGACCAGATTCTGATATTTTATTTCGCCCGTTGTCGCTCGTACAAACAGAGTTTCGAATCGTTTCTGCAGTTCCGTCCCGGCCGATCGTACCGGGGCCACCCAGCCGACGAGTACCACAAGCAGACTAATGAGATAGGCGTACGACATGTTTCTGCGCTTCACTTGCCCCCCTTGCTCGTGTCAATCGGTAGGAGCTGAATGTCCATGCCGCCTCCCCATTTCGACTTAGTCCGCCAGTAGAAGTTATCGTGGCCGTTGCCGGCGTACTGGTCGAGTCCGCCCAGATCGATGAATAGTCCAATAGAGCCGAAATCTCGGCGGGGGTTGCCATACCCCTGCGTATTGTCCGGATTCTTGACGAAATATCGGTCGTCACCCTCGTTATCGATCAGGGCGCCTGCGCCGTTGGCCGAACCGGCTCCCTGCGACAAATCATAGGCGGTATAGGTGTCGTTGCCGTGACGATCAAGAATCAGCCCGCAGGAGTAGTCGTGGCCGCACCCCTGCATCAACCCCTTTCCGAAATAGACGTCGTTTCCATAGTCGTCGATCAGACACCCCAGGGCCATATGGGTGGCCGCTCCCTGTCCATACTGATATTCCTGATAATTGTCGTTGCCGGACGAGTCGTAGATCATTCCGAGTCCCCACCAGTAGGCACAGGCCTGGGCGAAAATATCGGCGGTATAACTGTCGTTCCCCTTCAGATCGACCAGCGCGCCAATCCCCCCGGAAAGCGTGGGGCGAACGCCATAGGCAAATCCCTGCGACATCGACAAATAATGATCCTCATACCGGAGGGCGTCTTTGTACTTGCCGCCGGCAAAGTAGGTGTCATTGCCGCCGGCGTCATAGAGCATTCCCGCGCCCTGCACAAACCCGAACCCCTGAGCGTACACGGCGGCGGCATAGCTGTCGCGACCGCCTTCGTCGATCAAAAGGCCGAGGCCGAATGACCCGGCCCCCTGAACATGTGTGTCTCCGGAATAGATATCATCGCCCGCCGCGTCGTACAGCAATCCGAAACCGAAATACCCCGAACCGAGCGAGAACGATTTGCCCAGATACTGGTCATTCCCGCCGTAATCGAGAAGTAATCCGACCGACTGACATCCCGAGGCAATCGCAAAATCCGTCTGCGCTCGATAGGTGTCGTTTCCGCCCAGATCAAAAATGATGACGGGGTGAGGATTTCGTGGATCGTAACTGAGGTCGTACAGGTCATTCCCGCCAAAATCCAGAATGAACTTATAGTCGCCGGAATACACGTCGTTGCCGGTGCCGCCGATTTTCCATCCCGGCTGTTTCCCCAGCAAAAGATCGGTGCTCGCGCTCCGGGTCGTTGCGCCGCTACCCGCGATCATTTTGTCGGGTTTGAGCGAACCGTCGGCCACCGCCTCGCGAAGCTCACGAATGTCCAGATCCAGATCGCGAAGGCAATCGATACCGGCCTGTAAAATCGGGTCCTTGTCGATGCTGGTGCCGAACCCGGCAAACCGTTCGGCGTTCTTCTCTTCCATTTTCTCAAGCGAGTCGAGCGCCTCCGGGGACCGGAACTCATCGGCCGTGTCCATCGTCACCAGACGCCTGAATTCGTTGAGCAGAAAAGCCCGATGAATCGGCTTGAGCCGGACCATTGCCCTCTCGGTGGATTTCGGAATGATGACGTCGATATACATCGCCGCCCGATTGAGCAACTGGTTGAGCGCCAGGTTGTCGAACACCAGGTTGTACCGCGAGGTCAGCTCCTCGCCGGTTGCCTTGTAAGCCGACCTGCGGCTGGTCTGGTACTCACCGGCGAGGTCTTCGAATAGAATTTCCGATATGATCTCCGGCTGGTTCTTGACGTGGGCGTTCTTGATCTGGCGCGA
>JACRAV010000070.1 GCA_016213305.1 Candidatus Zixiibacteriota bacterium
CCCCCTTGGGGCTTTTCTGCGTGGGCCGCTGGTGTTTCTTTTTCTTGGTCACGCCTTCAACCAGCACACGCGACTTTTTGGTGTCCACCCAGACAACCCGGCCGGTCCGGCCCTTGTACGATCCGGTAATCACCAGCACTGTATCATTTTTCTTTATCCGCATACCGACGCTACCTTAAATCACCTCTGGGGCGAGCGAAATTATCTTCATAAATTGTTTATCGCGAAGTTCACGGGCGACCGGACCAAAGATACGGGTCCCGCGCGGCTCCTTCTGATCGTTGATGATGACCGCGGCGTTATCCGAAAAGCGAAGGGTCGAACCGTCCTTGCGGCGCAGGCCTCGGGTGGTACGCACGACCACCGCCTTGCACACCTCGGAACGCTTCACCGTCCCGCCGGGGATGGCCTCCTTGACCGCAACCACGATGATGTCGCCGACCGTGGCGTTCTTCTTTCGTCCGCCCAGGATTCGGAAACACATGGCTCGTTTGGCGCCGGAGTTGTCGGCCACGTTCAGCACTGTAAATTCGTGTATCATTGTCTTCCTCGTCGCAACGCCGTGCGTTACTTGGCTCGTTCGACTATTTCCACCAGCCGCCAGCGTTTGGTCTTGGACAGCGGGCGGGTCTCCATGACCCGCACGACGTCGCCGGGACGGGCGTCGTTCTTCTCATCATGCGCGTACAGCTTGGTCGATATCTTCACCGGTTTCAGGTACAGCGCGTGTTTCTTGGTGCTGTCAATCCGGATCACGATGCTCTTGTTCATCGCGGCGCTGACCACCGTGCCGACGCGCACCTTGCGCTCATTTCGTTCCTGACTGTGTTCTGCGTTCATGCTCACTTATTTCTCCGCGCTCTTACCGCTCCGGGCGGCGCCCAGAATGGACAGTTTTCCTTCAGCCAGCGACCGGATCGACAGCTCGTCTTCGCGAAGCACGGTATTGATCCGGGCGATTTCCCGTCCGATGGTGCGCAGGCGAAGCGGGTTTTCGAGCGTCTTGATCGATCGGCGCATCTTCAGGTTGAACAGTTCTTCAGTCAATTCATCGCGCTTCTGCACCAGCTCGGCGCGGGTCATTTCCCGAAAGGTATGGGTTTTCATCAGACCACCTCCGCGTCGTGACGGCTGACAAACTTGGTCTTGAGCGGCAGTTTATTGGCCGCCAGCTTCATGGCGTCCTGCGCCATCTGCCGCGTCACGCCTTCGATTTCAAACAACACGCGGCCCGGCTTGACCACCGCCACCCAGAATTCGGGAGCGCCTTTGCCTTTGCCCATGCGGGTTTCGGCCGGTTTCTTGGTCACCGGTTTGTCCGGAAAAACGCGAATCCACATTTTGCCCCCGCGCTTGAGGTGGCGGGTCAAGGCGACGCGCGCGGCTTCAATCTGACGATTGGTCAGCCAGCACGGCTCGAGCGCCTTGAGGCCGTATTCTCCGAACGCGACGGTCGCGCCACTGTTGGCGAGGCCCTTCATCCGACCGCGTTGCTGTTTACGATACTTCGTTCTATTCGGCTGTAACATATCTCACACTTCCCAATTGCGTTCGCATTCACCCGCTACGACTTGGTTCCACCCGTCGGATTGCTCCCCCCGCTTCGTGGCGGTGCGGGACGTTCCGGCCGCCGACCGTGCGGCGGACGATTATCCTGAGTCTGACCACCCGGCACCGGAGCACCGTCGTGGCGACGCACCCGACCACGCGGGCGTTTGCCCCGGCGATCACGACCGCCGCCGCGACCCTGGTCGGGACGACGCACCGGCTCACCCTGGGCCGACTGATCCTGCTGAACGGCGGCGTTCTCACCCGGTAAGCCGTACTGGCCCATCTCGAGAATCTCACCGCGACAGATCCATACTTTCACGCCGATACACCCGTAGGTCGTAACGGCTGTTGACGTCGCATAATCGATATCCGCGCGCAACGTATGAAGCGGCACGCGACCTTCGCGGTACTTTTCCGTCCGCGCGATTTCGGCGCCGCCCAAACGGCCGCCGCACTGAATCTTGACACCCTGCGCGCCCATCTTCATCGTGGCCGCGATCGCCTTCTTCATGGCGCGGCGGAACGACACGCGACCTTCGAGCTGGCGGGCCACCGAATCACCCACCAGGCGGGCATCCAGCTCCGGTTTGCGCACCTCGACGATATTCAGCATGATGTCCTTCTTGGTCAGCATCTGAAGTTCTTCGCGAAGCTTGTCCACCTCGGCGCCGCGACGGCCGATGACGATGCCGGGACGAGACGTCATGATATCGACCGTGACCTTCTTGGGCGCCCGCGAAATGATCACATTGGAAATACCGGCATTATCCAGACGCTTATTGATGTAGCGCTTGACGAGAATATCCTCGTGAACCAGATCCGCGAAGTTGCGCTGTGGCGCAAACCAGCGGCTGTTCCAGGTTCGGATGATGCCCAATCGCAGGCCGATCGGATTTGTCTTCTGTCCCAACGTTATTCTCCTTACGATCTATTCTTATCGAGCGCTCTATTTCGCCTTCGATTTCGATTTCGACGGCGATTTCGTCTTCGAAGCGCTCCGGGTCGTTCTGGCTTTCTTCTTGGCGGTCGTCCGTGCATTCTTCCGGGCGACCGTCTTCTTCGCCTTCGCTATTCTCTTGACGGCGGTTTCGGTGGTCGGCGTCATCTGCGCGGCGCCGGTGGCTCCCGATCTCCCCGGAGCCGGTCTGGCCGGCGCCGTGGGATGCTCGCCCAAAAGAATGGTCACATGACTGAATGGCTTTTTGTATCGAAACACTCGCCCCATCGACTGCATCCGGATGCGCTTAAGCGCCGGGCCGCCGTCAACGGCGATCTCTTTCACATACAGGTCTTCAGGGTGCAGGTGCGATGTTCCCTCGACCGACAATTTGTTCGCCACGGCCGACTTGATCGCCTTGGCCAGCGGCTGGGCCGCATACCGGCTCGTGAAGTTCAGAATATTCAGCGCCTTCTCGACCGGCTGACCCTTGATCAGGGCCGCCACCAGCCGCATCTTGCGCGCCGGGATGCCCGAATACTGGAGCCGGGCGGTCGGGGCGTTCTTCGGGACGATGTCGCCGATCTTTTTGCCGACCATCGACTCGTTCACCGTGAATCGTACAAACTTGCGGCCGTTAAACACCGCAAAGGTGTGCCCGACGAAGTCCTTCTTGATATTGGCCGTGCGATCCCATGTCCGGATCGTCCGCTTTTCGCCGCTCTGGTTCATTTCCGCGACTGCTTTCAACAGGCGGTTTTTGACGGGCCGGGTGTCCTGATCGGTCATGTGGTGGCCGCTCCTTTCACCGCCGTCGTCCGCTCAACCAGCTTGCCGGAATGCCCTCGGAATGTCCGGGTCGGCGCGAATTCACCCAGCTTGTGGCCGACCATGTTTTCGGTCACGTAGATCGGGATGAACTTGTTGCCGTTGTGCACCGCAAACGTGTGACCGACAAACTCGGGGCTGATTGTCGAACGGCGCGACCAGGTCTTGATGACCTTCTTGTCGCCGGCGCTGTTCAACCCGTCGACCTTGCGCATCAACTTCTCGTCTATGAACGGACCTTTTTTCAACGAACGGGGCATATCAGTTTACTCCACCATCACTTCTTCTTCCGGCGATCTTCAACCAGATGCGCCAGGGATTTCTTCTTCTTGCGGGTCTTGAGACCCTTTGTCTTTATTCCCCATGGGGTGCAGGGGTGCCGACCGCCGGAGGTGCGGCCTTCGCCGCCGCCCATCGGGTGATCAACCGGGTTCATCACGACTCCGCGTGATGCCCCTCGACGCCCGCGCCAGCGCGACGCGCCCGCTTTGCCCAGCACGATATTCTTGTGTTCGATATTCGACACCTGCCCCACCACCGCGTAGCAGATGATCGGCACCGTGCGAACTTCGCCCGACGGCATTCTCAGGGTGGCCTTCTCGCCTTCTTTGGCCACAATCTGAGCCATCGAACCGGCGGAACGGACCATCTGGGCGCCCTTGCCGGGACGAATCTCGACATTATGAACATTGGTGCCGAGCGGCATGCGCGACAGCGGCATGGCGTTACCAACCCGGATATCAACTTCGGGACCGGCCACGATCGTGCTATTCACCGCCAGATCGGCCGGAGCCACGATATACCGCTTCTCGCCGTCCGCATAATGCAACAACGCGATCCGGGCCGAGCGGTTGGGATCGTATTCGATCGACGCCACGCGCGCCGGAATATCTCTCTTGCCGCGCTTGAAATCGACTATGCGATAAAACTGCTTGTGGCCGCCGCCGCGCGCCCAGGTGGTCACCCGGCCCTTGTTGTTACGGCCGCCGGTGCTGTGCTGGGTTTCCAGTAAGGACTTCTCCGGCACACGCGAGGTCAGATCATCAAACGCCGGCACAATGCGAAACCGGAGCGATGGGGTAACCGGTCTGTATTTTTTCATTGCCATAATTCGTTACTACCCGTCAAACGTTTTCAAAAACCGCGATCGTCTGGGACGATTTCAGACGCACAATCGCTTTCTTCCATGTTCCCGACTTGCCCTCGAACCGGCCCATGCGGCGAAGCTTCCCCGGCACGATCTCCGTGCGCACGGAATCCACCTTAACCTTGAACATCTGCTCGATGGCCGACTTGATCTGATACTTGTTGGCCCGCTTGTCGACTTCGAACACGTATTCGTTGTTCTTCGCCTTCAAAAGGGTGGTGCGCTCGGTGGCGACATGCGACTTGATGATGTGGCGAGTATCAGCAATCATGCGAACACCTCCTGAACTTTGGCCAGTCCGGCCTTGGTGATCACCAGCACGTCGCTGTGCAACGCCTCATACCCGTTCATCAGCGCCGCCCGGCGATACTCGGCCTTCGCCAGATTCCGGCACGACAATTCGAGATTGTGGTTGAGACCCTCATCGAGAATAAGACACTTCTTACCCACCACATCGAGCTTGCCGAGAATCCCGGCCAGCGATTTGGTCTTGACTTCCGCCAGGGAAATCTGATCGACAATCTTGATCGCGTTGGTCTTGGCCTTGTCCGACAAAATCGAATGGATTGCCAGCCGTTTCATCTGTTTGGGAAAACGGGTACCATACGACCGCGGATGCGGACCGAACACAATACCACCGCCCCGCCACAGAGGTGATCGAATCGTTCCCGCGCGGGCGCGGCCGGTCCCTTTCTGCTTCCAGGGCTTCTTGCCGCCGCCGGACACTTCTTTGCGGGTCTTGGTCTGAACCGTACCCTGCCGCTGGCGGGCCTGATAGTTCACGATATACTGGTGAACCACGGCCTCATTCGGCTCAATGCCGAAGATCTCGGCGTTCAGTTCCACCGAGCCGACTTCGGCGCCGTCCTGATTGTATACTTTCACCTTCATCATAGCCATCCGTTATGCCGGCCGATTCGACAGGCGCACTTTGACAAGCGATCCCCGATGCCCGGGAATCGATCCCTGGACCAGCATCAGATTCTCGCCGTCGATAATCTTTACTATTTCCAAATTCAGCACCGTGACCCGGTCGCGGCCCATCTTGCCGGCCATTTTCATCCCCTTGAACACGCGCGACGGATACGAGGACTGACCGAGCGAACCCGGCGCCCGCATACGATCCGACTGACCATGAGTCACCGGACCGCCGCCGAAGTTGTGTCGCTTCATCACGCCGGCAAATCCAAGTCCGCGCGAAATGCCGGTCACGTCAACCCGCTCGCCTTCCTTGAAGGCATCAACTTTCAGCTGTGCGCCGATTTCGAGTTCGGCGCCGTCAAATTGCACTTCGCGGACCGTACGCATGGGGTCCACTTTGGCTTTCGCAAACACGCCCGCCCGCGCCTTGTCCACCAACTTGGGACGGATCGAACCGAACCCGACCCGGTAGGCGGTGTACCCGTGTTTCTCCGTCGTGCACTTGCCGATCACGGCGCACGGACCGGCCTCGATAACCGTCACCGGTACCATCTCGCCGTCCGCCCTGAACACGCGGGTCATGCCTATTTTCTTGCCGATAATTTCCTTCATACCTTGCGCCACCCCGTCAGGTCTTGATCTCCACATCCACACCGGCCGGCAGATCGAGCTTCATCAGCGCGTCCACCGTCTGGGGGGTTGATTCATAGATGTCAATCAGGCGCTTGTGCACCCGCGTTTCAAACTGCTCGCGCGACTTCTTGTCCACGTGCGGCGAACGAAGCACGGTATAGATCGTCTTCTTGGTCGGAAGCGGTATCGGGCCGACCAGACGGGCGCCGGTACGGACCACCGTGCGCGCGATCTCCTTCGTGGAGCGGTCCAGCGCGAAATGATCGTACGCCTTCAGGCGGATTCGTATTTTCTGTGCGTCCATAAACTGTGCTCGTCTTTCTTATTCCAAAATCTCGGCAATGACGCCGGCGCCGACCGTACGGCCACCCTCGCGTATCGCAAATCTCAATTCCTTCTCCATCGCGATCGGCGTGATCAACTCCACCTCCACCGTCACGTTGTCACCAGGCATCACCATCTCTACCCCGGACGGCAGATGCGCGATCCCCGTCACGTCCGTCGTCCGAAAATAAAACTGCGGACGGTATCCATTGAAGAACGGCGTGTGACGTCCACCCTCTTCCTTCGTCAAGATGTATATCTCCGCCTTGAACTTCTTGTGCGGCTTCACACTCCCCGGCTTCGCCAGCACCATCCCACGTTCCAACTGCTCCTTATCAATACCTCTGAGCAAAAGACCAACGTTGTCCCCCGCCTGCGCCTGATCCAGCAGTTTCCGGAACATCTCCACCCCCGTCACCACCGTCTTGCGCGTCTCCCCAAATCCGATCACTTCCACTTCCTCGCCCGACTTCACAATCCCCCGCTCCACGCGACCCGTACCCACCGTCCCGCGTCCCGTGATCGAGAACACGTCCTCTACAGGCATCAAAAACGGCTTGTCCGTCTCCCGCTTCGGCTCCGGAATATACTCGTCGCACGCCTTCACCAGGTCGATAATCGGCTTGAACGCCGCGTCCGTCATCGGTGTCGCCGCGTTAAGTCCCGCCGTCATCGCCTGCAAGGCCGATCCCCGAATCACCGGTATATTATCACCCGGGAACTTGTACTGCGACAGCAAGTCGCGAACTTCCAGCTCCACCAGGTCCAACAACTCCGGGTCGTCAACCATGTCAACTTTGTTCATGAACACCACGATGTACGGCACGCCCACCTGACGGGCCAGCAGGATATGCTCCCGCGTCTGAGGCATCGGGCCGTCGGACGCCGACACCACCAAGATCGCCCCGTCCATCTGCGCCGCGCCCGTGATCATGTTCTTCACATAATCCGCGTGACCCGGACAGTCCACGTGCGCATAGTGCCGGTTCGACGACTCGTACTCCACGTGCGCCGTCGCGATCGTAATCCCCCGCTCCCGCTCCTCCGGAGCATTGTCGATCGAGTCGAACGTCCGCACCGCTCCTCCCGTCAGACGCGACATCACCATCGTGATCGCCGCCGTCAACGTCGTCTTCCCGTGATCCACGTGACCGATTGTCCCCACGTTCACGTGCGGTTTGTTCCGGACAAATTTCTCCTTCGCCATCGCTACCTACTCCTCGTATCGTTACGTCAAACTCACTTTTTCAAGCATCTTCCTCGACACCTCGGTCGGGACCTGCGCGTACCGCGAGAATTCCATGGTAAACACGGCGCGTCCCTGCGAGATATTTCGAAGCGTATTGGCATAGCCGAACATTTCCGACAGCGGCACGCTGACGGCGATCACGTGCAGTTCCGAGCCGCGCGTTACCATCCCCATGATCTTCCCGCGCCGGGAATTGAGATCGCCGACGACGGACCCGACATAGGCTTCCGGCACCACTACTTCGACATTCATGATCGGCTCAAGCAGAATGGGGCCGGCTTTCTTGGCGCCATCCTGGAAAGCGATCGAACCGGCGATACGGAACGCCATTTCGCTCGAATCGACTTCGTGATAGCTCCCGTCGTACAGCTCGCAGTAAATACCGGTCATCGGGAAACCCGCCAGCACGCCGTTGGCCAGCGCGTCGCGGCATCCTTTTTCAATCGCCGGAATATACTCGCGCGGTATCGAACCGCCGATAATCTTGTTCTCGAAATGGAATTCGCTTCCGTCGGCGGTCGGGCGCATGCGCATATAGCAATGTCCGTACTGGCCCTTGCCGCCGGACTGCCGCACGAACTTCCCTTCGCACTCAACGGCGCGCGAAATGGTCTCTTTATAGGCGACCGTGGGACGACCCACTGTCGCGCCGACGCCGAACTCGCGCATGAGGCGATCCACCAGAATCTCAAGATGCAGTTCGCCCATGCCGCTGATAATCGTCTGGCCGGTCTCGTCATCGACCCGCACCAAAAAGGTCGGGTCCTCTTCGGCCAGCTTGATAAGTCCGTCGGTCAGTTTGTCCTGATCGGCCTTGGTCTTCGGCTCGATCGACACCATCACCACCGGTTCAGGGAACGACATCCGCTCCAGAACGATCGGGTGTTTCAGATCACACAGCGTGTCGCCGGTGGTCGTCTTGCGGAAACCAATCACCGCCACGATGTCCCCGGCCTGCACCGCCTTGACGTCTTCGCGCTTATTGGCATGCATCCGCAGAAGGCGGGCCACCCGCTCCTTGGTGTCGCTGGTCGGATTGTATACGTAGGAACCGGCCTCGAGAGAACCGGAATAGACGCGCATGTAGGTGAGCCGCCCGACATACGGGTCGGTCATAATCTTGAAGGCCAGCCCGGAGAACGGCTCGGTCGGATTCGGCTTGCGCTCCAGCGGCTTCTCGGTGTCGCCGATGGCGTGCCCGATGACCGGCGGCTTGTCCACCGGTGACGGGAGAAAATCTATGATTGCATCGAGAAGTTTCTGCACACCCTTATTCTTGAACGATGACCCGCACAACACCGGCACCATCTTGCCGGAAATGGTAGCGAGGCGGACGGCGGCCATGACTTTGTCCGGATCCAACGGCTCATCGTGAAGGAACTGCTCCAGCAGGTGATCGTCAACGTCCGCCACCGCTTCGAGCATCTTTTCGCGATATTCCTTGGTGATGGCCATCATATCCTGAGGCACCGGAACCACATCGAAAGTCGTCCCCTGCGATTCCTCGTGAAACACAATGAACTCCATCGACATCAGATCGATAATGCCGCTGAAAAGCTCTCCTTCGCCCGCGGGAATACAGATCGGCACGCAGTTGGACCCCAGCCGTTCATTCATGGCCTTGAGGGTGTTGGCAAAGCTGGCGCCGGTGCGATCCATTTTATTGATATACGCAATTCGCGGGACGCCGTACTTGTCGGCCTGACGCCAGACGGTTTCCGACTGCGGCTCCACGCCGCCCACCGCGCAAAACAGGGCCACGGCGCCGTCGAGGACGCGCAGGGAGCGTTCCACTTCGACGGTGAAATCCACATGGCCGGGAGTGTCGATGATATTGATCGTGTGCCCGCGCCAGAAACAGGTGGTCGCGGCCGAGGTGATCGTGATACCGCGCTCTTTTTCCTGTTCCATCCAGTCCATGACCGCGGCGCCGTCGTGAACTTCGCCCAAACGGTGGGTTTTGCCGGTATAAAAGAGGATACGCTCGGTGGTGGTCGTCTTGCCGGCGTCAATATGCGCCATGATCCCGATATTGCGGACCTTATGGAGTTGGACGTCGGCAGACATAAAAATTCCCTGACTGATACTCATACAAGAAGCTCGTTGGTTGTCGGAGGCACCGTCGGGCGAGTTCTTCGCAATCAGCAGGGTCGGAAGAGAACGCCGAAAAGTGCTTTACAAGGCTTTGGGTGTAGCGCGCACTAGCTACCTCTGGTGAACAGGTTAAGGATTGTCGACCTTGTGGGGTCGTCCCTTCGCAACGAAGAGACCGTTTACCATTTGAAATGCGCGAAGGCCTTGTTGGCCTCAGCCATCTTGTGAGTATCCTCCTTCTTCTTGATTGATGATCCTTCGTTATTGGCGGCGGCCAGGAACTCTCCGGCCAGTTTTTCCGCCATCGACTTTTCATTGCGACCCATGGCATACGCGATCAGCCAGCGAATCGCCAGGGCGGATCGGCGGTCGGCGCGAACTTCAACCGGCACCTGATAGGTGGCGCCGCCGACGCGGCGGGACTTCACTTCCAGAACCGGCTTGACATTGTTCACGGCCTTATGAAACATCTCCAGCCCCGGCTGGCCCGACTTCTTTTCGATCGCCTCGATGGCCGAATACAGCATGGTCTCGGCTGTCGAGCGCTTGCCCTGCTTCATCAGACAGTTGACGAATTCGGTCACCAGACGGTCCCCGTACTTCTGATCGGGGGTGTCGTTGTGGTGATGGCTCGATATTTTGCGTGGCATACTACTTCACGTCCTCACGATTTCGGCTTCTTTGCGCCATACTTGGAACGACTGCGCTTTCGATCACTCACCCCGGCGGTGTCCATCGTGCAGCGAATGATGTGATACCGGACGCCCGGCAGGTCCTTGAC
>JACRAV010000071.1 GCA_016213305.1 Candidatus Zixiibacteriota bacterium
AACATCCTCATCGTTTCGACGGTGGATAACTTCATCAAGCCAAAACTCATCGGCGATCGGCTCAAGGTGCACCCCCTGCTCATCCTGCTCGCCATTTTGGGAGGATTGCGTCTGTTCGGGATCCTCGGTATCGTGTATGGGCCGCTCATCGTCGCGATCTTCCTGGCGCTTCTCAAGGTCTACCGCGAACACCTGGCGGCGGGTGCCGCCGTGCATCGCGTACAATCGTGATATGCATAAAAGCCGTTTCAAGCAGATAGCCACCGTCATATTCGTCGTGCTCATGATCGCCAGCTTCGTGCTGTCCCTGGCGCCGGGGTTTTTGTTCTGATCCCATGATGAACCGGCTACGTTGCTTCGCGGTGGTCTCTGCCTTCCTTATCGCTGTCTCTCCCACCCTCGCCGCAGCCCACGGCGACGAGGAAGAAGAAACGACCACTGCCGATGTTTCGGTGTCGGTAACACCCACGCAAGCGATACAGGGCGACACGGTCCCCATCGAAGCGTTCATCGCCAGCGAGGGGCAGCCGGTAACCGGAGTCACGGTAACGTTTTCCATTGACCGACACGAGGTCGGAATAGCGGATGCCATAGCAACGACCGAGCGCGCTCCCGGCCGCTACGTCGCCCTTTACACCTTCACCGAGTCGGGTAACTACGAAGTGCATGTGGGTTTTACGCGCGGCGGCGCGGCCATGCGGACGACCGCGCCCATTGAGGTCATCGGCGGTTCGCTCGCGGCGCGCGGATGGCTTTTCCTCGGAGCCGTGGCGGCGCTCGCGGCTGTCGCCATAGGCATGGGAGCATGGAAACATCGGATGAAGGCGGGGCTCATCGGGGCAGGGATCATCGTCGTTGTTTCCGGCTTGGGTTACTCGCTCTATGTCACCTATCAGTCGGGGGCGGCGACGCGCGGCATCGTCACCCCGCTCGCTGACGGCACCTACATCTGGACCGCCCACGTCCACGCGTACGTTCCCATTTTTATCTGCGGCGAGGAGTACCGCCTGCCCACCGAGGTCGGCGCGCTCACGGGCCCGCACACCCACGAGGAAAAGAACACCATCCACTGGCACGACAAACTTCCCTATGATGTCGCCGCACAGAAAATTCTGGATACTAAACCGCTCGCTCTCGGCGCGTTCTTCAGCGCGCTGGACGTGCCCTTCGGCCCCGACCAAGTCACTGACACGGTAAGCCCGGGGACGTGCGGCGGAAAACCGGCGACGCTCAAGATGTTTGTGAGCGGGAAATCCAGCGACGCCTGGGGCGATTACGTTTGGCGCGACCGCGACGTGATCGCCATCTTCTTTGACGAACGCACTGCCAGTGACATCGAGGGAGAATTGAAAGCTCGTCCTATCACCTTTCCGGCCCTCGGACGGGGATAGTATGGGAAAGCCAATAGCCACTGGCCACTAGTAAAGATAATGGAACCTGCTATCTCATCAGTTTTCGCCGTCCCCGGCCTCTCGCTCCCCATCATCGTCGGCTTGGCCCTGGTTGACTCCATCAACCCGTGCGTCATCGGCGTGCTCCTGGTGATGCTCACCGTACTTTTAAAGACCGGCGACCGCCGAAAGATACTTGCCAACGGCATTTCTTACACGGTCGGCGTGTATGTAACCTATCTCATCGGCGGGCTTACGCTCCTGACGCTCTTCAACGCCGTGCGCTCCGTCATCTTCATCAGCCAGATCCTCTACTTTGTCATTGGGACATTCGTCATTATCGCGGGCCTGCTCGAGGTCAAGGACTACTTCTGGTACGGACGGTGGTTCTCCCTCTCCATCCCCAAGCGGTTCGTGGCCTACGTGGAAGGAGGCGTTGAGAAAACCCATACTTCGCTGTACGCCGCCGCGTTCTTCGGCGCCATTGTCACCCTCATCGAACTCCCCTGCACCGGCGCCCCGTACCTGGCTATCCTCGCGCTCATGAGCCAGGGCGGCATGAACTTCATCAGCGGACTGCCGCTCTTACTCCTCTACAACCTGGTGTTCGTTGTCCCCCTGCTCGCCATCATCGCCATGGTGTACTACGGATTCGGCATCAAGATGTTCGAAGGTTGGAAGCAAGAGCACCGGGGACTGATGCGCCTTTGCATCGGTCTTGCGCTGCTGGCCGTGGGTATTTGGATCATCACCTCCGTCGCCGAGTACCTCCTGTGGCCGTTGATTATTGGTGTTGCGGCAGTGATCGTCGTTGCCGCGTTTTTGAAATACGTGGTAAAATTCGGCCGGGAGTGGCCGTATTAGGCAATGACTAATTACTAAATATCTAATTCCTAATTAAGGAATCATCAATAATTAGAAATTAGTAATTCAGGAATTAGAAATTTTTCCCTATGCTCATCAAATGGGTTCATA
>JACRAV010000072.1 GCA_016213305.1 Candidatus Zixiibacteriota bacterium
CGCCCGTGACCGCGATCTATCTCTCTTAATGTACTTCGTTGACATACAACAATCCATATCTCAAGATACAAGGTCGAAATCCCTTGTGGTTTCGACAACGTCGGTCCTGACCTGTCCACCTCGGCTTTCTCGCCGATGATCCGCAAACCTTGAATTATCCCCGCCGACGATGGTATGTTACACGAAAGCGCGAAAGGAGATTGCCCATGGTGTATGTTCATCCAGCCGGGGCGGCCGCGGCGGCCGCCATGATTCAGGCCATAAGAGCGTCGGGCGTTCTGGTCAGAATTGAGCCGGGAGAATTCGCCAAACTTTTGACCAAGGTTGAGGAGCCGCTGGTCGTGACCAGTATCGGCGGCCTGTTCACGAAAAAATATCAGTACCTGACCAGCTACAAGGGACTGGCCTTCTTCACCTCGTCCACCGCGCAGCTTCAGCTACCCTACAAAGCCGAGATCGTGGCCGCCGGGAAGATCTGGATGCCCCAATAATCGCGCATTTGGCACAACCTAATCCGCCGCCGGAGCGTTATACTGTGTAACTGATGGTACTCACTTACGGCAAATCGCAAACGGAGAAGGCCTTTCTGGTCGGTCTGGCGCACGGCTCGGCGCGCCGCGCGGATGTGGCTGAATCACTCGAAGAACTGGCTCGTCTGGCCGAATCGGCCGGAGCGAAAGTGGTCGGCAAACGGGTGCAGTCCCGCCCGCGTCCTGATGCCGCCCTGTTCATCGGCAAAGGATTGGTCGAAGAAATCCGTCTGGCTCTCGCCGAGTGTCAGGGAAATTGCGTCATTTTCGATGATCCCCTATCCGCCGCTCAACAGCGCAACCTCGAAGAGGCGATCGGCGTCAAGGTCATCGACCGGAATATTCTGATTCTGGATATTTTCGCCACCCGTGCCCGAACGGCGGCGGCCCGCCTCCAGGTCGAACTGGCCCAGCTTGAATACACCCTGCCGCGTCTGGCCGGCGCCTGGGTGCACTTCTCCAAACAGTATGGCGGCATCGGCGCCAAAGGCCCCGGCGAAACACAGCTCGAAATCGACCGCCGCCGGGTGCGCATCAAAATCGAATATCTGAAAAAGAAACTGGAGAAGCTCGGCGTCCAGCGCGCCACCCAGCGTAAAGCCCGTCAGCGGCTGTTCAAAGTCGCGCTGGTCGGATATACCAACGCCGGCAAATCAACCCTGTTCAATGTCCTGACCAAATCCGAGGTCGGCACCGCCAATCAATTGTTCACCACTCTTGATTCCACCACCCGTGCCATGTCCGCCGGATATCCGGGGCAGGTGGTCTTCTCGGACACGGTCGGGTTTATCCACAAATTGCCCCATCAACTAGTCGAATCGTTCAAATCGACGCTCGAAGAGGTCGCCCTGGCCGACTTGTTGCTACAGGTCATCGATTGTTCCGATCCGGGCTGGGAGAAGTCCTCCGCCCAGACCCGAAAAGTGCTTATCGAAATAGGGGCAGGGGATATCCCGTACCTGCTGGTATATAATAAAGTGGATAGTAATCCTGAATTCGATCCGGTCCCGGTCAGCGGTGTGCCGTCCTTTCTGATTTCGGCCACGAAGAAGACCGGCATCGCCGCCCTCAAAGCGGAGATCGTGGCCCGGGCGGCGACCGCCGCCAACTTCGTCGATTATCCTTAACTTCAGGCCGCTCCTGCCGATATACTCTCTAAAGGAGAGCACACGTGGCAAAAAGAGTACTCATCGTGGATGACAACCCCAATATGTCCACCCTCCTTTCGGAGATGCTCGAAGTCTTCGACTACGAGTCGGTGCGCGCCGACGACGGCGACAAGGCGCTGGCCGAGCTTGGCAAAGGTGGATTTTCAATGGTGATCACCGACATGCGCATGCCCAACATGTCCGGACTGGAACTGCTTCGCGAAGTAAAGGCCAAATATCCGAGACTTCCCGTGGTGCTGATTTCCGGCTATTCGGTGAGCGAAATCGAACGCCAGTCGGGGGATGTCAAACCCGACGGCATCCTGGGCAAGCCGCTCATGATGTCCGACATTGAGCGACTGGTTAACTCGCTGTTGTAATTTCAGGGCGTTTCCAGATCACCCGTCATTGCGTATATTCCCCTCTCGTTAAGAAGAGAGGGTTGTATATATGCCGTCGAATTCCGCACATCTGATTACCCATCTGCAACGGTGCGTCCTTTTCTCGGATTTGCCCGAATCGCTGATCGTCCAACTGGCTTCGGCTTCGGCCCTCAAACAGGCGGCCCGCGACGAAATTCTTTTCTCGGATGGCGAACCCGCCCACTCATTCTTTGTCGTCGGAACCGGACGGGTCAAGGTTTTCAAAATGTCCCCCGACGGAAAAGAGCAGATCCTTTTGATCGCCAATCCGGGGGATACCTTTGCCGAAGCCGCCATGTTTTCCGGCGGCAATTTCCCCGCCTCGGCGCAGGCGCTGGCCGACTCTGAACTGGTGACGATCAGCCGCGAGAAGTTTATCGCGCTGGTGCACAAATCTCCCGACCTCGCCCTTAGCATCATCGCCCACTTCGCCGAACTATTGCGAAAATTGACCCGCCTCGTGGAAGAGATATCTCTTTCCGACGTCACCTCTCGCCTGGCGCATCACCTGTGTAGTTTTGTCGATCCCAAAACCGGGCGGCTGAAAACTAAAATCACACTCGCCGAAAAGAAGACCACTCTCGCCTCCCAGCTCGGCACCATCCCCGAAACGCTCTCCCGGTCGCTGGCGAAACTTACCCGCGAGGGGGTGATCAAAGTGGACGGCAGAACAATCGAAATTCTCGACCCCGACCGGCTGGCCCAAATCGCCGGTGTAGAATGACTATCCGTGGTGTCAAGCCTCCCGGCCTGACACTCTGCAAACCTGAAAGGATTCTCTCATGGACCTCGGAAACATCAAAATCACCATCCGCCCCAACGGCTCGGCCAAAGTGGAATGTGCCAAGGCGGAGATTGTCATGCCCGACGGCTCGGTCGTCACCAAAGAAGGGGCGTTTTCACTCTGCCGATGCGGCCACTCGAAGAACAAGCCATTTTGTGACGGCGCTCACAAAGAGTGCGGGTTTGTGGGGTAACATCGGTCCGCCAGAATACCGCGCCTGTTCACTTTCTGAACACCATCGACACTTAAAGGTTGTTCAATCAATGAGTGACGAATTCGGTCTTTATTGTCGATACCAATAGGAGGAATGACGACAGGAATTCCAGTCACTCAACTCCAAACCCCTGAGGAGGTATCGATGAAGACTCGCAACGCGATCTTGGCCGGAGTTTCGATTCTGGCAATAGCGCTGGCGGTCCTCGGCTGTGGCGGCTCCACGCCACCCCCGGCGCCGCTTTCGCAGTTCCAGCCCCAGATCGCCAACAACCCGGATAATTTCCAGTTCCAGGCCACGGCGGTCCAGAACGTGACGGCGATTGTGCAGTACATCTGGTCCAATTCCGGCACCCAGGCCTCGATCAACCATTCGTCGGCCGTGGATTCCGGTACGACCGTCGTCCAGCTCTTTGACGCCAACAATGTCGAAGTGTACAGCAGTGCGCTTCTGGCCAGCGGCACCCCGGCGACTTCCGCGGGCACGGCGGGCAACTGGAAAATCAAAGTGACGCTTACGAACGTGTATGGAACGCTCAATTTCCGCGCCCAGATGATGTAATGTTCTAGTTCTGAAGTCGTACTAGAGAACGGCCCTGCCCCGGGGCCGTTCTTCTTTGCGGCAATAACTATTCGTGAATACGCGCACCCTGCAAGGGCCTTGTCCTCCTCACCGCCGCCACCAATATTGGTATCAACACCATCTGCAAAGCAATCCCCGGCAGGCCCGACACAATCGCCCCGCCGGTCGAGAACCATTTCGCCGCCGTGTACGGCAAATCCATGAATAATCCGAGCACCAACAACCCCAGCCCGTACATGATCCGTCCGACAATCATCGCCGCGAACAGCGCGATATAGATATTCAATCTCAGCCGCTGGTACGCCATCCCCGCCACCAATCCGTAGATCGGGAGCTCCATCGACATCAAAGGCACCGCATACGGCGGCGGCATCTGGGTCAACAGGTGCGAGATCGACGGCGCCAGCATGCCCACCACTACTCCCGCCGCCGGTCCGACTAAAAATCCCGCGATCAGTACCGGAATGTGCATCGGCAAAAATACCCGTCCGGCGATACCGTATCCGATCGCGTTACCGAACAAATGAAACGCTATGGGTAGCAAAACCGCCAGGGCCAGATAAAGCGCGGAGTGCGCAATCCATCGGCTGGGTGTTGTTACCGGTGTCACTTGAAACTAAGAATTGATTGCGGTCGCCAGATAAAGGCCGGGGTGATCGTCGATCGTCAGTTTGGCGAAACGGGCATCGCTGAACATGAGTTGCATGTCGTCGGCCGACGGCAGAACATCCTCGGCCTCCACGCCCCCCCGCCGCTTGTGGTGCATCGCCAGTTCCTTCGACGACACCAGATGAATGATATAGAACGGCGCGCCCGGCTTGAGCACCCGGTGTATTTCGGCCAGCGCTTTTCGCTTATCGACAAAGTGCGGAAAGGCCCGAAACGCCACCACCAGGTCAAACCGGTGATCCCGAAATGGAAGAACCGCAACATCGGCATCGACCACGTTCACATTATCGAACGGAAAATTCCGGTGCGCCTGTCGGGCCATCTGAACCGAAAAATCCACGCCGGTAACCGAGCCCTTGTTGCCGACCTTGCGTCGGAACATGTCGAACAGGATTCCCGTGCCGCACCCGAGGTCCAGCACGTTCTCTCCGGACTTAACCTTCATGGAATCGACCAGCCGCGACAGCCGTTCCAGGTCCTCGGCCGTGTAGTCCAGGTCCCATTCGGCGGCCAGTTGATCGTAGAATTGTTGGTGCGGGTCGCGCATAACGGATGCAATTAACGCTGTTCGGGCGGACTGTCAAGCGGTTTCACTCATTATCGTGCAATCAGTTACAGGATTGCTGGAGAGGTGTGGTTTTTGGCCTTCGGGATCGGTTTCACATTCAATGATGGATTGAGATTTCCCTCCGCCGATCGCCCCGCCGGTGTGTATATTACCGGTTACCCATTTTGGGACTATGTATGGCAGGCAACGCAAACAAATACCAGCAGTACCGCGACTTTTTGTACATCAAAGGGGCGCGGGAACATAATCTTAAGAACATCGACGTCAAAATCCCCCGCAACACGCTGACCGTTATCACCGGCCTGTCCGGTTCCGGCAAAAGCTCGCTGGCCTTTGACACGATTTACGCCGAGGGCCAGCGGCGGTATGTCGAATCGCTGTCGGCCTATGCCCGCCAGTTTCTGGGGTTGATGGAAAAGCCGGATGTCGATTTCATCGAAGGGCTTTCGCCGGCGATTTCCATCGAGCAAAAAGGGGTGCTCAAAAACCCCCGCTCGACCGTCGGCACGATCACCGAAATCTATGACTACCTGCGTCTCTTGTTTGCGCGGATCGGCGTCCCCCATTGTGTCAAGTGCCGCCAGCCGATCACCCAGCAATCCGCCGAACAGATTGTCGATTCCGTGCTGACCTACGAAGAAGGCACCCGCCTCATTGTGCTGGCGCCTCTGGTGCGCGGAAAAAAGGGAGAACATCAGGAGATTATCGACGAGGCCCGCCGCGAGGGGTATATCCGCCTGCGGATCGACGGGGAGATTGTCGAAACCGATGCCGCCCCGAAACTGGCCAAAAACATCAAGCACACGATCGAGGCGGTGGTGGACCGTCTGGTGGTGCAGGAAAAATCGAAAGCCCGCCTGGCCGATTCGGTCGAAACCGCGCTCCGCATGGCCGGTGGGACGGTCATTATCAATATCAAGAATCAGGACCTTCTCTTTTCCGAACAGTTCGCCTGCCTCAATTGCAATATCAGCTACGAGGAACCCTCGCCGCGTCTGTTCTCGTTCAATTCTCCTTTTGGCGCCTGCAAGACCTGCGACGGTCTCGGCCAGCGCATGGAGATCGCGCCCGAACTGGTGATCCCTGATCCGTCGCGTTCGATCACCGACGGCGCCATTCACCCTTGGGGAGGGGCTGAGATGTCCAACTGGTACCGGTACCGTCTTCGCGGGCTGGCCAATCATTACGGTTTCAAATTTTCGACGCCGTTCAACAAACTGCCGGAAAAAGTTCAGGAGGCGATCCTGCACGGAAGCGGCCGCGAGGAAATAAAGTTCGAGTACGAACATTCCTCCG
>JACRAV010000011.1 GCA_016213305.1 Candidatus Zixiibacteriota bacterium
GGCGTTAGAGGAAATAATCGACCGGTACCGCGACCAGTGGATATGGCTTCACAACCGCTGGCACACCCGCCCCGAGCAAACCTCTTGACTTTCGGCTGTACCTTTCCATCTTACCAGCCGATTTTGTGGTAAGACAGATATGAAAAGAACGATTACGACACTTCTGACCGCCTTAGTGACCTCCGGGTGTATTCTGGTCAGCTCTGGGTGCGACAGCGAGAAGAGTTTTAAGCCGCGAAATTCAGCCGGCGACGTGGCCCGGCGCCCCGATTCCGAAACGGGGGGGGCGCTGATCTCGCTGTACAACGGCGAGGAACTCACCACCACCATTCACGCGGAGCGGATTCTCAAGTTCGAGGCCCAGGATTCGGCGGTGGCGTATCATTTGAAAATCAAGTTTCTCGACTCCGCCGGGCGGGCGGTCACCGATCTGGTGGGCGATTCCGGGATCGTGCGGGAAAACAAAGGGCTGTTTGAGATTTTCGGCCATGTGGTCGGCATCTCATCGGAGCAGAACACCCGCCTTGAAACCGACTATCTGAAGTGGAATCCTGAAATCAACAGGATTCAGACCGACGCTTTTGTGCGGATCACCCGCGGCGAAGACGGCGGCGATGTCATCACCGGCTGGGGGCTGGAAACCGACCGTCAGTTCTCCCGCGTGAAGATTCTCCGCGAAGTTTCCGGGACAGTGTCGGAGTCGACGGTCACAAGGTAGTTCATATGGGTTTCGACCCCTCGTCGGCATCTTAGGCGAACGGGGAGAGGTCGTCCCATGGAGCAAAATCAATCACATCACTTCTGCCCCACACTTCTGACATCCAAATGACTTCAGGCTGAGCCTGTCGAAGCCTTCTTTCTTCTTCGGGCAGATTCATGCTTCAACAAGCTCATTAAGATGCAAATTATGTTGTTTCGGTTCCTTCGTCACCTCCGCAGGAGGTGACGTGTGAACCGACACTTCTTTGAACTCAAAAAGTTGGAGAGCGGCGGGTCTCACGTCCGGCAGGGCCGGACGAAGGACCCGCCGCAACTATTATTGTTTATGGGACAGCCGTGGGACGTCCGCCTTGCACCAAAAGCCAGCCGCTCATCACTTGTGCTACGCAGACGTCCTCGTCTGCGCCGAGGCCTGTTCGCCCCACTTGACATCCCTTCATCGCGGCGCTTATACTGCCCCCTCAGGAGAGGGATTTTCAGCATGGGTCGTCTGGGCGATTGGTTCGATTTTTCACCCGCACAATCAAAGGTCATTGTGGCGCTGACCGTGTCGGCGCTGGTCCTGGCGGTATGGGCGTTTGTGCGAACATACGCCGTCGTGACCACCCAGGCCGAGGCCTTGCCGGTCTTTGTCGGCGACCCGGACACCCGATTTACCGGCGTCTTCGTGCTCGATCCGAACACCGCCCCGGCCGATTCACTTGAACTACTGCCCGGAGTCGGACGAATTATCGCCGACCGGATCGTTGAGTATCGTCAGCAACACCGATTCGAAAGAGAGATCGACATCACCGGAGTCAAGGGGATCGGGGCACGGCTGTATGATCAGATCCGGCCTTACCTGAGGATTCAGCACCGGTGAGCAAGCTTCGAGTCGGCATTGATCTGCGCGGATCGGCGATTCTGCTGGTGCGGGCCGATTGCGGTTCCGGTGCGGCGACAATCACGGCCCTGGGGAAGTACTCCGAGGGCGAGAAGGTGCCAGCAGGCGTGCTGGCCGAGGCGGTCGTCACCATGGGGATTCCGGATCCTCAGACCCAGACAAAGATTGTGCAGGTGTGCGCCGTCGGCGCCGAGCACCAATCGACTGCCGCTCGCTTTGAAACGACCGCCGGACTTCTGGATGCCGACACGAATTTTGCCGTAACGGTCTTGCCGGTCGGGTTGCCGCCATCGGGGAATGACCCGACCCAATGGCTCGGCATGGCCGTCAGGAAAGCGCGTCTTCAGTCGGCCGCCGCACGATGGTTGGGTAACACGCCCGCCGATCCTTCGCCCGGTTTTCTCGCCCGTGGCGTAGCGCTCGGTCAAGGATATATGCACTTTTGCGAAGCGGAGCCGGGCGAATCCACCGTCATCTGCGACCTTGGCCCGGAGCACACCGCCATCTGTTTTCTCAAGACCGGCTCGATTGCGGGTACAGCGACCTTGCGGCCGCTCCCGATTCGGTCGCTCGGCGAGTCGGCCATCCGGGAGTGGGTATCTGAGCTGGAAACGCTCATTCGATATCGGACGATCGGCGGTTCGACGCCTCCGGCTCGGTCATCGCTGGTCTTGGCCGGTGAGCGAGTGGGCGAGGCGGACAACTTACAAAAGCAGTTTGACCGCCCTTGTTCGGTCGCCCGTCTTCGGCCGGAATACCTGCGGTCCGAGGCGGGAGGGGTCGGGCTGTCGGTTGACTGGCTGGTGGCGCTGGGGCTTACTGTCAATTGACTTGCCCTTTCGGGCGCGCGGTGATATGTTGCCGCCATAATATCCGCGAAACCGGATACAGAGCAGTATATGGCCAGGAAAACTATTCGACGCGCAATCTATCCGGGCACGTTTGACCCGGTCACCAACGGGCACCTGTCGCTTATCGAGCGGGCCTCGCATCTGTTCGACGAACTGATAGTGGCGGTGGCGCGCAACGGCGGGAAGAACCCGATGTTCGCCTTCGACGAACGGCTGATCTTCATGCGCCGCGCCTTGGAACGGGAACCGTATCGCCACCGCATCAAAGTGGTCGGATTCGACGGACTTCTGGCCGATTTCGCGGTGCAGACCAAGGCGGTGGCGATTATTCGCGGCCTTCGCGCCCTGTCCGATTTCGAATACGAGTTCCAGATGGCCCTGATGAACCGCAAACTGGCCCGACAGGTGGAGACACTGTTTCTAATGCCGGCGCTGTCATGGGTCTATCTGTCATCGTCGATCGTGAAAGACGTCGCCCGGAACGGCGGCGATGTCACCGGACTGGTGCCGAGCGTGGTCAAACGCGGCCTGGACAAACGGCTCCGTCAGCGGTAAGGCGGCGCGTTCTTACCCGTGAAATCTATTAGCATCGGAATA
>JACRAV010000074.1 GCA_016213305.1 Candidatus Zixiibacteriota bacterium
GCGGCGGTCTGAAGAGTGTCAGGCGGGGACGCCTGACACCACGTAATCGTAAATACGTCACGCTGAGCCTGTCGAAGCGTGTCGGGATGATGGTTGGTGAAGGCCTCGACAAGCTCGGCCTGACCTGTTTCGACGATATCGACGTCACCCGACCCACAAGAGTTAACCCATTGAATATCACAATCATACCGGCGGCATGAACATCAGGGTTGCGGAAACCGCCAGACCCCATATATTCGGGGAGCATTCGGGTAACTGAAGCGGTTAAATAGATATGCTGATTACGATATTCAGATCGAAAATACATCGCGCCACCGTCACCGACGCCAACCTCAATTACGAGGGATCGATCACGATCGACTCCGAGTTGATGAAGCAGGCCGATCTCGTTCCCAATGAGAAGGTGCATGTGGCCGATATCAACAACGGCGAGCGGTTCGAGACGTATGTCATCCCCGGCGCCCCCGGCTCGGGACAAATTATCATAAACGGCGCCGCCGCGCGAAAAGTGCATATCGGCGATCTGGTGATCATCATCGCCTATGCGCAGATCGAAAAAGAGAAGGCCGCCGGCTACACGCCGGTGATTGTGCATGTGGACGCCAGGAACCGCGCCGTCAAGTAACCGGCCTCTTGCCCCTTCAATTTCAAGATACTGATTTGACACAGAAAACTGCCGCAATCGTCCTGGCCGCCGGAAAAGGGAAGCGGATGAAATCCGATCTCCCCAAAGTCCTGCACGAAATCCATGGCCGGCCGATGATCAAAGTCCTCCTCGATACCCTCGCCACCCTGAAACTCGACCGAACCGTGGTGGTGATCGGCCACAAAGGCGAAGAGGTGCAGAAAGCGCTGGCCGGCTACCCGGTCCAATTCGCCTGGCAACGCGAGCAACTTGGGACAGGGCACGCGGTGATGATGACCCGCGAGTTGATGGCCGATTTTGACGGGCTGACGCTGGTGGTGGTGGGAGACGCGCCGTTTTTGTCGGTGTCGTCGGTAAAGAAGTTACTCGATATGCATCACGCCACCGGGGCGGTCGCGACCTGTCTTTCGATGATTCTGCCCGATCCGGCCCAGTACGGACGGATTGTGCGGGATGGGACCTCGGATCGGCTGATCGATATTATCGAGTTTAAGGATGCCGACGAGAAGGTCCGCAGGATAAACGAACTAAATTCGGGGATATTCTGTTTCGACAACCGATCGTTATTTTCGGTGATCGACCGCCTGGACCGGGGGAACGCCCAGCAGGAGTATTACCTGACGGATGTGGTTAAGATTTTTAATGCCAACGGGTTGCGAGTCTCGGTCGTACCTTCGGATCGGCCCGAAGAGGTTCTGGGAGTCAATTCCGTCGAGGACCTTGAAGACCTGGCCCGGAAATTTCCGGCCCGGTAGTGTTATTCTTTGCTACCAAAAGCAGACCCGGTGCGTTATAATGGAAGTGAAGCTTCCCGGTGGTTATCCGACATCTTCTGTAAAGGTCAATTTATTTTGGTTGACGCAAGACGGGCAGGTCGGTTAACTCAAACTGACAGAGGCAGATAAGAATTATGAAAACACTCGTCGTACTCTTCAGTGTCTTGGTGCTGGCTCTTTCGGTGTCGGCCCAGAAGGCCGATATCGCCACCCTTCGCAATGCTTCGGCGAACAATCCTATTGGCTTGAAGGCAAGCAACAGTCTGTTTTCGCTTATTGATTTGTCGAAGATTCGGTGGTCGAACAGCTATTCGGTGTCCTACTTTTCAGGCGCGAGTATCAGCGGCTCGATGGGCATGTTGCACACCAGCATGTTCTACCCGATTTCATCGAAGCTGAATCTGATGCTTGATCTGGGGGTGGCACACGGGATCAGCGGGGATTTGAATCGGGACAACCGGAATGTCACCTTGCTACCGTCGTTTCAATTGGATTATCGTCCGAACAAGAATATGTCGATGTCTATATGTTTTCAGTCGTACAACGGGCTGATATCGCCCTATGGTTATCGAGGAGCAGGATATTTGATAAACCCTTTTGGTCCGGAGTAAGATCGACTCCGCGCCGGTCGGTGTGACACCGGCATTGCCCGCCTTTCGCAGACGAATGATTTCAGAATACAGAGACAATCAAATCGACACTCCCGGTGAGCCGACCGAATCCGGCGGACGAAACCGTTTCCATCGGATTTTCGACGCCGTCTTGATGCTGTTAATGGTCGGTGCGGCCGGATGGATCGGCTGGTTCGGGCTGAAAGCGACCCGCACGGTCTCCCGCTCGTTGGCCGGGCCGGACACGGTAGTGCGGCTTCAGATCGTCAACGCGACCAGCGACCCGCGTCTTGGCGCGGCGGTGGCCGCACAGTTGACCGGATATATCGATCACGCTATGAGCTTCGCGGTGGTCGATACGGCGCGCTTCGGCGCCCGGCGGGTGAAGGAATCGTTCGTGATAGCCCGTGAAGACAACAAAGCGACCGCCGAGGCGGTGGCGGCCCGGCTGGGATTGACGCCGGAGAAAGTGACCATCCTGCCAATGGAACACAACGACCGCAATGCGGCGGTCACGCTGGTGCTGGGCGACGATTATCGCATGCTCGCCCTGGCCCCGCGCAACGATAAGGAGACCCAGGGAAAAACTTGAGAAAGATGTCCGTACTATCCCGCGCCCGTCTCGCCGGCCGCCTTGCTCTGGACAAGCGAGGTTTCGACGTAAAGATCCTGAAACTCAAATCGTTGTCATCGGTCTGTGATTTCTTCGTCATCGTGTCAGGAAGCGCCACTGTCCATGTGCGGGCGATTGCCGAGGGTATCGAGGACGGTCTGCGCGAGACCGGAGAAAAACCGTATTTAAGCGAGGGTATCCGCGACGGTAACTGGGTCCTGCTGGACTATGTCGATTTCGTGGTACACGTGTTTTATGAACCAACGCGGCGCTTCTATGCGCTGGAAAAATTATGGGGAGACGCCCCGGTCGAGCGGCTCGACGACGATGAGCCGGTCAAACGTGGCGCCGCCCGCAAGCAGAAAAGGTGAGTGAGAGTATGGCTGACAGCGTTGAACTGGCCGATCTGAAGACAAAAACGATCGCCGAATTGTTGAAGACCGCCGAAGACCTCGAAATCCCCGGCGTCTCCGGACTGCGCAAGCAGGAACTGATTTATAAGATCATGGAAAGCCGCTCCAACACCAACGGTGCGATCTTTGCCGTCGGCGTGCTCGAAATTATGGAAGAAGGGTACGGCTTCTTGCGTTCCCCCGACTACAACTATCTTCCCGGACCGGATGACATCTATGTGTCCCCGTCGCAGATCAAGCGGTTCGATCTTCGCACCGGCGACACGATTAACGGGCAGGTCCGTCCGCCCAAGGACAACGAGCGGTATTTCGCCCTGCTGAAGATCGAGACGGTCAATTACGAGAATCCCGAAGTAGCCAAGCACAAGATTCTCTTCGACAACCTGACGCCCCTCTATCCGAACGTGCCGTTTTTGCTGGAAGCCAATCCCGATGATCTGACCACCCGCATCATCGACCTGATGTGTCCGATCGGCAAAGGCCAGCGCGCGCTGATCACCTCGCCGCCCAAGGCCGGCAAGACGATCATCCTGCAGAAGATCGCACAGTCGATCACGGCCAACCATCCCGAAGTCAAATTGATCGTTTTGCTGATCGACGAGCGCCCCGAAGAAGTCACCGACATGCGCCGCTCGGTCAAGGGGGAAGTGATTTCATCGACCTTCGATGAACCGGCGGAACGCCACGTGCAGGTCGCGAAAATGGTGCTGGAGAAAGCCAAGCGGCTGACCGAACACAAACAGGATGTGGTGATTCTGCTCGACTCGATCACCCGTCTGGCGCGCGCCCACAACGCGGTGGTGCCGCACTCCGGAAAGATTCTCTCCGGCGGCGTCGATTCCAACGCGCTTCACAAACCGAAACGGTTCTTCGGTGCGGCGCGAAATATCGAGGAAGGCGGCTCGCTGTCGATCGTGGCCACGGCCCTGATCGAAACCGGCTCGCGCATGGACGAAGTGATTTTTGAAGAGTTCAAGGGGACGGGCAACATGGAACTGGTCCTGGATCGCCGTCTGGCCGACCGCCGCATTTTCCCCGCGATGGATATCAACCGGTCCTCGACTCGCAAAGAGGAACTCTTGATTCCGGAGGACACGCTTCAGAAGATCTGGGTCTTGCGCAAGTTCCTTTCGGAAATGAATCCGGTGGAGGCGATGGAGTTCCTGCTGGATCGTTTGAAAAAGACGAAGAACAACAAGAAGTTTCTGGCGTCGATGAAAGACTGAGACGCGTTCACAGAGTGCGAGACAAGGCCCGGCGCGAGTCGGGCCTTTTTTTGCTTGATGTGACCATCGTCACAAGCCCGGTGCTTGTGCCGCCAGCCCCAGTTGGCGCACGGGGACGTACGCCAACCACGAGATCCAGGCAAAGATGTCGGGACCGCAAGGGTCCCGACCTCCCAGAACGAATGGCGCGAACTTAGCTATCTAATCGGTTTCCAGAAGATCGCGCCCTCGGTGCCGACCGCCCATATCCGGTTGGCGGATTTGGTCATCGCCAGTATGACACAGTCCTTCGGAAGTTGTTCGCGCATCCAGGCATGACCGGCATTTGTAGTATGGTACAGGCGCGAATCGTAGCCGGCAATATACCCTTCCTGCTTATTCACCAGAACGGCCGATGTGAAATGCGAGTTTTCATCGGTGATCGTCACCTGCTTCCAGATTTTGCCGCCGTCGGACGAATACCCAATCTGGCCGAACATTCCGGCCATAATGCCGGTATTGCCGATGATGTCGATGGTCCGGCCGGGTTTGCCCTCCGGAAGTTTGCTTTTGACCCACGTTTTGCCGAAGTCATTTGACGTATGCATGCTTCCCCATGAGAGAAAGCGGGCGGTTTTGTCGGGCGAAACAAACATCTCGCCATAAGAAAGACCCATCGGAGGAAGAGGGGTCCAGGTCAGGCCGTCATCGGTTGATCTGTATCCGACCCCCCGGACATTGGTGGCGGTGTCTGGTTTCAACCCCAGGACAACCAGCGACCTCAGGGAGAGTCGTTTGACGCTTATGAACACCGCCGAAGTGTCTTTGACCGAGATATTCTTCCAGGTACGGCCGCCGTCCTCGGACTTATAGACTCCGCCCCGGGACCCGCAGACATAGACCGTCCGGGCATTGTCGAAATAGACATCCTCAAGCGATCCGTCGGTGACCTGCACGGCCCGCCAGGTGGCGCCGGTGTCGGTGGTGCGGGCGATTTTGCCTGATGATGAGACCACGTAGCCGGTGTCGGGGCTTCGGAAGATCACGCCGGTCAGGTTGTCCTGCGCTGGAAAGGGGGCCACTTTCCAGTCCTGTGCGTATAAAGTGGCGCCGAGCAACAGCCAGCTGGCGACGGCCAGAGCCGGGAGGTTTTTTGATTGATGAATCGATGTCCGAAACATACTATCCATTATATGCATTCCACGGTTAAACGAGTTCGGCCCAACGTACGCTTTTGCCCCTCAATTGTCAAATCGCGGGAGGGACGGTAATATGTCCTCGTCGGACCGGCATCTGGTGGAACTGCACAATGTCGAGATGAAGAGCAGTCGGGGGGAGAGCATCTTTCGTGATCTCAATCTGACGATCGAGGCGGGGGCCACGGCATTGGTGGCCGGGTCATCCGGTACCGGCAAAACCAGCTTGCTTGATCTGATCATCGGGCGGCGCTTTCCGGACAGCGGGTCGGTGGAAGTGTTCGGCAAAGTCCTGCGAAAGCGCCGGAAACGGCATCTCAGGGCGGTTCGCCGCCGGATCGGCGGAATTGGCGGCCGGTTCGAACTGGTGCCGTCGATGACGGTCAGCGACAATATCCTCCTGCCGCTGGTGATCTCGGGCGAACGGCGGGCGATACAGAGGGAGCTTCTGCACCAGATACTTGCCGAATTGTCGCTGACGTCCCTGGCGGGCGATTATCCGCATGAGCTGACGCGCGTTCAATATACGCTCGCGCAGGTGGCGCGGGCGACCGTCGCCAATCAACCCTTGATTCTAATCGATGAACCGGCGGCCGGCCTTGACCAGGGAACGCTTGCCCGCGTGTTCGAGTATCTGTTCAAAATGGCGGTTTCAGGGCGGGCCATGCTGATCGTCTGCTCCGAGCTTCCCGTTCACAAATTGCCCGGTGCCCGGGAATACCGGCTGAGTGAGGGAATGCTGATATGAGCCGGCTCACCTTTGTCTTGCGGGAGTTGGGCCGGACCGCGCTCCGCAATCCCGGGACGGTGCTGAGCGCGACCATGTCGCTGACCCTGCTGTTTGTACTGTTCAACATGTTCTGGGTGGCGTCGCGGACGGTGGATAGTCTTTACCAGTCGGTGGTGAGCGATCTGCGCATGGAGGTCTTTGTCCCGGACAGCACCGCTGACTCATCGGTCATGCTGATCGGATCACGGATCGGATCGATAGCCGGGATTCGGTCGGTCAGTTATGTCAGCCGGGAATCGGCGCGCGAGGAACTTCTTCAAATGGTCGGGGTGGACCTGCTGGCGAGCGACACCCTCAATCCTCTGCCGCGCTCGTTTGTCTTGACCTTCGAACACCAGTACCTGACGAGCGGACATCTGGCCGATATCGAGGCCCGTCTGGTGGAGATAACCGGCGCCACGCAGATTCAATACGGCCGGAAATGGCTGGAAAGCACCGAACAGACGCGGGTGGTGGTGCGCCGGGTCGGGTTGATTATCGGGTTCTTCATCTTGCTGGCGACGGTGATCAGTTCCACCAACAATATCAGATTGATGAGCCGCGCCCGCGCGGCGGGATTACAGCAAATGCAATTGCTCGGTGCGGGGTCATGGATGATCGCCATGCCGTTTGTTCTCGAAGGGGCGATACTGTGCGGACTTGGCTCGGCGCTGGCCTGGGGAGCAATCATTTACGGCCGTGGCGAATTGGATTTCATCAAAATTGCGATCTCTTTGCCGGCGACAAAGGATATCATCGTGTTCTGTCTGATGACGATTGTCCTGGGAGCAATTAGTGGATACTATGGTGTGCGGCGTCTTCTGGACTAGACCAGCAGTCATTGTTGCGGTGGTAGTGGTTATGGGTCTGTGGACCGATGGCCGGGCCGGAAGCGACCGCGAGAAAGTGGTGAAGGGTCGCAGTGCGCTCGAACAGGTTCAGCGCGAGGTGGATCAGGGTCGCCGCCGGCTTGATTCGCTGAAAGCCGAAGAGATACGTTTGCAGAAGGCCTCGATCGGCATCGACCAGCGGGTGAGCAGTGAGCAAACATTGCTTAATCGCCTCGGGGCGCAACTTCGGGACCTCCGGAGCAAGATCAGCGAGGCCGAAACGGAGCAGGAACTCGGCCTGCTGAGACTCCAACAACTTCGCACCACCTTTCTTGACAACATACGGCAGTTCTACCTGCTGGCGAAGTCGCCCGATCAATTGTCCCTGTCTGACCCGAATGCCGAGCTGATTACCGGTCGAAGGATGATGTACCTGACGGCCGTCACGCAACAGCAACAGGGGTCTATTTCCACGACAACGGAACAGTTGATGCAGGCGAATGCCGCACTGGCCACCATGACCGGCAAAACGGCGGAACTGGAAGCCCTGCGGATGCGCCGCCGGACCAATGTGGCGCTTCAGCTCACCCGGCAGAAGAAGGCGGAAAAAGAGTTGGCGCAAGTGAGGCGATTAAGCCGCCAGCAGGCCGACCGACTGGTGTCTTTGGAACAATCGGCCAGGGAAATGGAAGAGATTATCTCGCGGCTGGAGGCGGCCAAGAAAGAGGCGGCCCGCCGCGCGAAACTCCCCGCCGGTCCATCGCTGTTTGCCCTGCAGGAGGGGAACCTGCCGTGGCCGTATAAGGGGGAAATTATCCAGAGCTTCGGGCCTTCGACCGATCCGGTGACCCATCTCAAGTCATATTCGCCGGGCATTACGATCAAGGGGAAACCCGGGGCGCCGATCATCGGGGTGGCGGCCGGGATGGTGGCCTATGCGGGAAGTTTGCGCGGGTACGGGACATTTGTTATTATCAGTCACGAGGACCAGTATTACACGACCTACGCGGGTCTGACCAAAATGACGGTCGGCCAGGGCGACCGGGTTCCAGCCCGCGCGAAACTTGGCGTCGCCGATCAAGATGGATTGATCCGGTTCGAACTGCGCAAAGGTCAGGACGAAACTGATCCGGTGAAGTGGCTGACGAATGAATGAGTATCCAATAACCAGCGCCCAGGCCAGAATCTGGTCGATCATTTCCAGATCGTTTCAGACCGATCGATTCGGTTCGACCTATTTGATATGTGGTCCCGAAGGGTACGGCCACTGGCCGCTGACCCTGGCGATTACCGCGCTCGTCAACTGCGAAAAGCTAACCAACGCGTCGGGCGCAGAATCCGTACCGTGCGGCTCGTGCCGGCCCTGCCGAATGACGGCCGGGGTTAATTTCGAGGGGCTTCAGGTGGTGGCGCCGATCAGATCGCACAAAAAAGCGGATGAGGCGATCGAGTTGACGGCGGAGTTTCTTGAGTCGCGGCGGCAGGAGCCGTTCTGTCTGCTGGATACCTCGTCGCCGGTCACCATTCCGATCGATCTGGCGCGCGAGATGAAGCGCTCGCTGGCCCGGAAAGCGTCCGAGGGAATCAGACGGGTGGCGGTTTTCTACTGCATGGAGCGGATGAAACCGGAGGCGGCCGACGCGCTCTTGAAATTGATCGAGGAACCGCCGGCCGATACGATCATCATTCTCACTTCGGAAGCCCCGGACCGTCTGTCGCCGACCGTGCTGTCGCGCGCCCGCCGATTGACGCTCGATCCCCTGCCCGAACCTTTCGTCATCGACTATCTGACGACGCGGTACAAATTGTCCGACGAACGTGCGCGTCTTTTGTGCCGCATCTGCAACCGCAATCTCGGCCGGGCGATCGCGATGGCCGGCGCGGGCGAGGATGATGAATCATCGGAACGCGCCGTGGGATTGCTGTTGTTCAAGTCGCTGTTTGTTGAGTCGTCCCCCGCCATGATCAGCATGATGACGGAGTTCATGGCCGATGCCGACCCGGGGCGGGCGTCGGAACTGGTGCGGCTGTGGAGCTCGCTGGTGCGGGACTGTGTCGCGTATGCCGGGACCGGCCGCGACGATGATCTGGTGAATATCGA
>JACRAV010000078.1 GCA_016213305.1 Candidatus Zixiibacteriota bacterium
CACAACGCCACCTACGATGTTCCGCCGGCGTTCTCGCGAATCGGCACGCTGGGCGGTTTGATCGGGTACGACGCCAAATGCATCGGCGCGGCCTTCTCGCTCACCACGGTGGGGCAGGTGTCCGGCCCGATCGAATACGAAGCCGGGGCGGCCGTCTTTATCCTTCTCGAGCGCAATGCCCCGAACCTCGACCAGCTCAATCAGGTGCGCGATTCGGTCAAGCAGTCGGTGCTGTACACGCGGCAGAATGAGTTGTACGCGAAGTGGTTTGACAATCTGGTCAAGTCGTCGGAGATCAAGAATTACGTTGAAGAAGCGGCGGGCGACGACCAGGCGCGGTGATCCGAATCAGTTGTGATGTTTGAAAAAGCCCCCGGCGTTGTCGGGGGCTTTTTGTAAGCTCAATCGGGGACGTACCCGGCGGTTCGGCGCATCTTGCGGCGAAACTCGCGAAGTTCCTGCAGATCGAGGGTGACCGCCAGCATACGCTGGTCGCGTTCGGCGGTGAAATCGACACGCTGTTCGATTCCCCACGGCGCGGCGATCAACGAGCGTCCCTGCAGGGGGCGACCGAAAATCTCCCCCACACTGCAGACCTTGACGACATAGGCGCCGGAGGCACGCGCCCCCGCTACGAAATATTTCTCGTCGCGTTCCATCTTGGCTGAAAGGGTGTCGTCGGGACGAAAAGGCGAGGTTGTCGGGATGAAGACAATGTCGCACCGATGTTCACCCAGTTCGACGAACCTCTCCGCATAAAACACATCACCGCAAATCAGGATGCCGATCCGGGCATCCTCGTGATCGAAGACGAAGTGCCGATCACCGGGCGAAATACCGTTTTGCAATTCTCTCTCCACCGGATGGCGTTTGCGATATTTGCCGATTTCCTCGCCTCGATCGAACACGTGCACGGTGTTGAACAACCGGCTCTGCTCGGGTTCGACCACGGAGCCGCCGATCAGGCAGGTTCCGAACTCGGAGGACAACTGGCGGTAGTAATCGAGATGTTCGTGCACGCGGAGGGCGGCCCGGCTGTAGTCGGTAATTGACCGGTCCAGTAGATAGTACTCCGGCAGGCAGATGAAATCGGGTTGTTGTTTGAAGATGTGTATCTTCTCGTCAAGGGTCAGCGGCTGACCGATGCGCGCTTGCACCGCGACAATTTTAATCAGCATGAAACGGCCGCCTTTTGGGTGTCATATGTACTTATACGAATAAACACCCGGAGGTGTTGGGCCGGGATTCGTGCCGCCACGGTCCGAAAATCGCAATAATCTTAGCAATTGGTATAGTTCGGCCCCTCGCCCCCCTGCGGGACCACCCAGCGGATGATCTGGTACGGATCGGCGATGTCGCAGGTTTTGCAGTGAACGCAATTGGAAGGAGTCAGTTCGAGCTTCTTGCGTCCGGGACGTCCGGCGTCGTCAACCATGTTATAGACGCTGGCCGGACAGAAATGCTGACAGGGGTTGCCGTACTCCTCGCTACAACGGTTGTTGCATATGTCAAGATCGGCAATGACCAGATGCGAGGGTTGATGCTCCTCGTGCATGGTCCCCGATTTATAGACATCGGTGACTTTATCGAACGTGTAGCTGTTGTCGAACTTGACTGCAACTTTTTGAGGGGGACGGCCGAACCGTTTTTGGTAGTCGGCAATCTTCATCATATATGCGGAATCGGCTTTGTGCCTGCGTCGATCGAACAGCCCGCGGCCCCCGGTGACGATTTGCAGACCGGCGTGGATCATCCCGGCCCAGAGGCCACCCTCGAAGGCGGCGTGGAAATTGCGGACTTCGTACAGTTCTTTCCGCGCCCAGCTGGAGTCGAAGTTCGACTGATATTTGGCCAGCATAGCGGTTGAATAATCCGATGATCGGGCGGCCTCAAAGAGCGCCTCGGCGGCGAGCATGCCTGATTTGATCGCCAGATGCACCCCTTTGAGTTTCCGGGCATTGAGCATGCCGGCCGAATCACCGCACAAAAGGAGACCGTCGTGGTACAGTTTGGGCATGGAGTAATAGCCGCCAACCGGGGTGGTTTTGGCGCCGTAGTGGAGCATCGTGCCGCCTTCAAGAATTCGCCTGATGAAGGAGTGTGTTTTGTACAACTGGAATTTGCCGTGCGGATCGTTGGTAGGATCGGGCGAGTCCAGCCCGACGGCGTATCCGATCGAGACCATCGTCTCGCTCATGCCGTAGATCCACCCGCCGCCATATTCGTGGCGTGGCTGGGGCCATCCGACGGTGTGTATTACTTCTCCGGCTTTGATGCGGCCCTTTGGCACTTCCCATACTTCTTTCACCCCGGTCAAATACGACTGAGGAAGCGAATCTCTTGTCAGCTCCGGAATTTTCTCGAAGGCCTGGCGGGTCAGCGAACCGTGGACGCCTTCGGCAAGAACTGTCACCTTAGCTTTGATAATCGAGCCCGGTTCGAAGTTGGAGCGGGGCGTGCCGTCCTTATCGAGTCCCATATCGACCGTCTGAATGCCGGTCACGCGGCCGTTTTCGACGAGCAGATCAAAACCGGCCATTCCGGCGTACACGTCGAATCCCTTAGCCACCACCTGCTGGGTCATCCAGCCGGTCAGTTTGTTGAGCGAGATGACATAGTTGCCGTGGTTTTTCAACGGCGGAGGCATGAACGGAGATTTGAGCGCTCCGTTAGCGGTGAGAAAGACGAAGGAGTCGGCGGAAACCGGCGCCGACAGGGGCGCCTCTCTTTCCTTGAAATCGGGGATGAGTTCGGCCAGCCCGCGCGGGTCCATGACTGCGCCCGACATGGCATGGGCGCCGACATACGACCCCTTGTCCATGAGAAGAATTTCGGGGCGTGAAACGGAATTGTCCCGTTCGGCCAGAGTTGCCAGATGATACGCCAGAGCCAGACCGGCCGGCCCGGCGCCGACGATCAATATGTCTGTTTCGAGGATGTCACGCTCGACCGTCATTGGTACGTCTCTCCCTCAGCTTGAGGGAGAACATACAACACCGGAGGCGCAAAGAAAAGAGATTACGATGTCGCCGGGCTGGAATGCTTCTGCGGTTGCTGACCGCCGTTGCCGTTGGTTTCTTCGTCGGTTCGGGCGCCGGTCAGGGAAATCTGGAGCATTTCCGCGATCCGCTTTTTGTCGCAACCGATGGTGAAAAGCCGGGCGTTCCGAATGATCGGGCGGCGCAACAGCGTCGGATCGGCGGCGATCAGTTTGATCAGCTCGGCCCGGGGCGGAAGCTGGTTGTCAAAGCCGTGTTTCTGGTATGATTCGGAAACGGGATTAAGAAAGTGATGAACGTCCCAGTTGCCGATCAGTTTGTCAACTTCGTCCTCGGTGAACGGCTTCTTGAGCAGGTCTCGTATTTCGAGATCAACGCCGGCGTTTTCGATGAACCGCCGGGTTTCCATGCACCAGTCGTCGTTGCCGTACGATATGAATGTCGCGCGCTTTAGCGCCATATTTCCTCCGTCGCAGGATTTGCGATCTGCCGTTCTTCTGAAGGCAGTGATGTGCTCAGTAATGAGCGTGGATTATCAGGGGCCTCATGTTCGAGGCCGTGAATCGTCAACCTACCGGCCTACCCGGTTTTGAGTCGTTATAAAAGCAATTTCTTACCGCGTCTGTCAATAAAAATCGATAAAAATTTTCAGCCGACCGCCCACGCTCTCTACACTGCCGGCATCGTGGGAAACCACACCGTCCGCGCTCCGCTTTCGGATGTTCGACGATTCAAAGCCGCCGATATCCATTGGTACCAAGTCGGAGAAAGCTGGACGAACCCCTAGCGACAGTATCGGATTTTCCGGGCGTTGCTTGAGGGCTGTCATACCTGATAACGCACTTTTGTCGAAAAAGTTCCCAAGGGTGGCGGATACCGGTCGAGAGAAACAGTTTATCGCCGGATTCCGATGGTCAGACCGTCCCGCAGAGGCAAGATAGTCGTGAAAAACCGCCGGTCGGCGTACATGCGCCGGTTAAACTCTATTACGCCGAGGGTGTTTTTGTCACGGGTGCGGTTGTACACACGACCCGACCAGATGGTGTTGTCGGTGATAAACAGCCCGCCCTTCCTCAGCCGGGGGGCTACCAGGTCGATGGTCTGGGGATAGGCGTGCTTATCTATATCGTTTAGTATGATATCAAATGGCCCATCGTAATCGCCGATGATCTCCAGCGCATCGCCCACCCGAAACTCACGCTTTGTCCGGACACGGCCTTTCTTAAAGTACTTCTCGGCCAGGAGTCGGTTGCCCGGGTTGCCGTCGGTCATGACAATCCTGCCGCGCTCCCCAAGCGCTTGAGAAAACCAGTAGCCGGAATACCCGTACCCGGAGCCAAGCTCAAACACCCTTTTGGCGGAGATGGCGGTAGCCAATTGGAAGAGCAAACGACCGACCAGCGGCCCGATAATCGGGAAGCCGTGGCGGCGGGCGTGGGCTTCCATCGCCATGAGGGTGGCGTCGCGGCGCGGCGTCACGGACAGCATGTAGTCGTGGACCTTGTCAAAGCTTACGGGCATGATACCTCACGGGAGTAACAGGTAGATCGTGTCGCCATCGAGTTCGATGTCGTATTTCTTCAATTTGAATCCGGGCACATTGGTGCATTCACCGGTGCCGACGTCGTATTTCCACCCATGCCAGGCGCAGACCAGCGTGCCGTCCTTGATCGCCCCGCCTTTCACCAGCGAGGCCCGCATATGCTTGCATTCCGATTCCAGACCAATCAGCCGGCCGCCGTCGTTGAAAACCGCCACTTTTCGGGCAAGTATCTGCTTTTCGATAGCTCGTCCGGGGGGAAGTTCGGACAGCAATCCCATCTTGATTCTCTGCGACATCCGGCCAAGAAACAATTCGGACAGGTGGGACGCAAGCTTGATCGTCCTCGCCCCTTATGGTCGGGCGGACTGATCGAACGCAACCGTCCCGGCCGGGGTCTGCGACAAGGTCACAACACGGGGCGCCCGGTCGGCGGGTGTGGCATCAGCCGACAGCGCGGCATTCTTGCGGTTCCAATACCTCATGGACAAGAGTCCGCCGCTGAAGACAATGAGCGTGCCCAGCCAGAAGAGGATGATGAGCGGCTTTTTAGAAAGCTCGATCACGAGCGTGGCCGGCTGAGCCGTCCCCTGCGGGACAAAGGAACCCTCGATATTCAGCATGACACTGCCGTCATCGGGACGAACACCGCCAATGGTAACAGTTCCGGCGCCGGCGTCAAATTGCGCGGGGAAATGATCGATACTTCCGTGCGCAACCGTCATCCTTGGAGCGATTTCCTGCGTTTTGTCGTCGAACATCACGGTCACATTCGCGGCGACACTCATCACGGAATCGGCCGCCTTCTGATCGCCGTGCGGACCGGTGAGATCGAACTGGTGGAAGGTGAACCCGTACTTGTCGAGCTTGACCATCTCCCCCTTTTTCAGAATGATCTGGCCGGGATTGTCCCCCTGTCCTTCGGTGAACGACATGGGTGACAGATACAAGTCATACGACAAATAATTGATGACATGGGGCTTCTTCATCACCCCTTCGGCGTTCTTGGGAAACTCGTGGGGAAGAGTGGTGTGGACCAACTCGTCTCCACGGCGAACATCGACATGGCAGTCAAACCCTTTGGCGGTTTGCTGAACATCGGTGAAGGTCAGCTCATATCCCAGCGACTCGATCGGCTGGTTCTGAACCAGGGCCATTGTTTGTTTAGTTTCGAGGCCGTTGGCGGTGGCGGCGCCGGTCAGAGCGACAGCCAGCCCGACATGGGCAATATATCCGGGCTTGAGTTTGCCGTCGAGCAAGCCGGAAATGACGACATACCCGTTTGAAACGAGCGCCCAGGAAGCCATCGCGAACAAAAGTATGTACATGGGATTGTGGGTTACTCCGCTGAGCATCAGGACCAGCGCGGTCAGCACGGCGGTGCCAGCGCCGGACATCAGCAGTTTCTTTTTCGCGACGCCTTCATTCCAGCGGAAAGCCGGGAACAGCCCGATCAGCAAAAGAATGGCGATGGCGATCGGCGTCATGGTGGCGAAATAATAAGGAATGCCGACATTGGATGGCTTTTCGGCGAAACGAGTGAGGAGTGGCGCCGATGTTCCCAGGAGGACGAGAATACCTCCGAGAGACAACAGGACAACGCCGAGCGTCACGAGATAAGAGCGGGAATTGATCGAGGAGAAAGATTTTTCGGGTTTGATATCGCGCCAGCGCGAGATGATCAGGAACAGACCGATGCCGATGAAGGTCAGCAGGCCGGTCACCAAAAAGGCATTGATCCCAAGGTCAACGAACGAATGGACGGAGAAATCGGCCAGCACGCCGGAGCGGGTGAGAAAGGTCCCGTAGAGCACCGACCAAAAGGTGAGGGTGGTGACCACCAGCGAAAAGCGGAGCAGTCCGCGCCGCTGACGTTTGATGAACAGGGCGTGCACCTGCGCGGTGAGGAAAATCCAGGGGATGAACGACGAGTTTTCGACCGGGTCCCAGGCCCAGAAACCGCCCCAGCCGAGGGTTTCGTACGCCCAGTATCCTCCCATAACCAGCGACACCCCCAGCGCGGCCCAGGCGAACATGGTCCACCGGCGGGCCGCCTCGGCCCATTCATGATACTTACGCTGAACCAGCGCCGTCATGGCGAAGGCGAACGGAAACACCACCCCTGCAAAGCCGATGAACATGATCGGCGGGTGGATGGTCATCCAGAAATTCTGCAACAGCGGGTTCAATCCGGCGCCGTCTTCCTTGTAGACCGGCATAATTTCAAAGGGCGATTTCTTGATGAGGATGAGAAGAACCGACAGAATGAACAAGCTGAGAAAGAACATATTCCCTCTCTCAAATTGCCGGGCGGTGTACATCATCACCACCCCAAGAATAGATGTGTAGAACACCCAGAGAAGGAATGTCCCCTCCTGCCCGCCCCAGAGACTGGCGATCAGGTACCCGAGCGGCAGGTCGTTCGACGAGTAGGAAAAGACATACGACACGGAATAGTCGTGCGTCAGGATAAGGTACAAGAGGATGGCGAGGGCCGCGACGATGGCGGCGCCGGCAACGATGAAGCACTTTCTGGCCAAGGGGAGCCATTGGTCTTTACCGCGCCAGGCCAGAAAATACAGCGAGAGCGATCCGAGCGCGAAGGCGGCCGCCATGAAGATGAGAATATCACCGAGGTATGGCATGGTGTGATCTCCTGATCGAGGATTGACGCGGGGATCGCCGGGGTGTCAATGACACTCCAGCTCCCGTGCCGTCTTTTTGGTCCGTTCCCGTTTTTCCTGCTGGGTGACTTCGGCCTTTCCCCCGGACAGTTCCATCAGCCGTTGCACCACTTCTTCAACGAGGAAGTCCGGAGTCGAGGCCCCTGCCGTCACGCCGACCCGGGGGACGTTCTGATCGGGGGCAAACCAGCGCTCATCGATATCTTTCGCCGAACTTATCAGGTGCCCCTTGCCGCAGATGGCTTCCGAAATGCTGGCCAGACGGCGTGAGTTGGCCGAGGTCTTCGATCCGACCACCAAAATCATGTCCACATGCGGAGCCAGATCCATGATGGCGGTCTGGCGCTGATTGGTGGCGTTGCAGATGGTGTCAAAAATTTCAATGTGCGGCCACTTTTCCCTGGCCGCCTGTTGGAATCGGACAAATTCCTCAAGCGAGGCGGTCGTCTGGCAGGTCAGCCCCAACTTTCGGCTAGTCCACTCGGGAAGAGTAATCAGTTCGTCGATGCTCGCGACCACGGTGATCCGGTCGGGCGCATGCCCGACGACGCCGGCGGTTTCGTCGTGGTTCGGGTCGCCGAAATGGATGACGTAGTAATCGTGGGCCACGACTTTCTGCACGATGTCATAAATCCGCGTCACCAGCGGACAGGTGGCATCGACCACATTCAGGCCGCGATCTTTCGCTTCCGTGATGACATTTGGCGCCACGCCATGAGCGGAGATAATCAGCGTTCCGGCCGAGGCGTCGCTGTGCGAAAAGACCTGGCCGACCCCCTGGCGGCGGAACCGTTCGACCACCGCTTCATTGTGCACAATCTCGTTGAGGATATTGACGTCACCGGCACTGTCGCGCGAGGTGTCTTCGGCAATGGTGATCGCCCGCTTTACCCCCATGCAGAAGCCGTAGTGACGGGCCAGGGTGATCTTCTCTATCATTCGGACTCCAATATTCCCTGTGACTGGTGGAAGGCCCGGTACGAACTGCGCACCAGAGGCCCCGATTCGACATGTCCGAACCCGATTTCGGCGCCAATTCTGGCCAGTTCCGCGAATTCGTCGGGATGCCAGAACCGTTCGACCGGAAGGTGGGCCAGCGAGGGCCGCAGATACTGACCGATAGTCAGAATGTCCACCCCGGCCGCATAGCACTGGTGCATGGCCTCGATAACTTCGGTCTGGGTCTCGCCCAATCCGAGCATGATGCCGCTTTTGACCACCGGTCGCGGCGTGTACTGGTTGGCGTACCTGAGCACGGCCAATGAGCGATCAATTTTGGCCGCCCCGCGCACCCGTTTGTGCAGGCGGGCGACGGTTTCGATATTGTGCGCGAAAACATGGACGTCCGAATCGAGCACAATTTTGACCGAATCCATGTTCCCGCCGAAATCGGGCACCAAAAACTCGACCTTGACATTTGTATCCTGCCTTCGGAGGAGCGCTATAGTCCGGGCAAAAATAGCGGCTCCCCCATCCGGCAGGTCATCACGGGTGACCGAGGTGATCACCACTTGTTTCAATTTCATGGCCGCGACCGCGTCCGCCACGCGCCGTGGCTCGTCTTCGTCCAATCCCACCGGCTGGGCTTTGATGACATCGCAGAAATTACACCCGCGGGTGCAGTGATGCCCCAGGATCATGAAGGTGGCGGTTCCTTCATCCCAGCATTCGCGGATATTGGGACAGGCGGCTTCCTGGCAGACCGAATGCAGGCCGTGGCCGCGTATGATGCTCTTGACGGCGTCGAAATTCGGCCCCGATCTGGCCGTAATTTTCATCCAGTGCGGATGTCGCACGTGCGGCACGCGCAGACGTTCCGCGACCGGCGGGGCTTTCGGATTCGGCGACGAGGCCGACGTATCCGCCGGGGAGGTATTTACAAAGACTTTATTCATCCACTTAATATATGTTGATAGTCGGGCGTGTCACACAAAATAATGAGTCAGAAAATGGCGTAAAATGGCGGTTTCGCCGCCCAGTTCGTTGTGGAAGGCGCTGGCGAGCGCTTTGCCCGACTTTACCAGCACCGGATCAGTGCCGCGGCGGGCCAAAACCTCCACCCCGCTTCCAATTGCGACAATCTTCGGGGCGCGAATGAAAGTAGCCTCCACATGTTTCGTGCCGTTTCCCAGATTCACCTCCAGCCGTTCATCAGATGAGAACAACTGGCGGCCGTAACCGTTCCTGAGAACTTCTATGTCAATGATGTTCAATGGCTTAACCCTGGACTGATTGTCCCGAATCAGCCGCGACAGCAGAATCATCCCGGCACAGGTGCCATAGACCGGCTTTGTCCGACAGAACCGGGTGAGCGGCTCGCGCAGTTTGAACCGGTCGATCATGATGTCCATAGTGGTGGATTCCCCGCCGGGGAGAATGAGACCATCAATCCGGTCGAGATCGGCCGCCAGACGAACTTCGCGATGGGGAACGCCGAGCGAATCAAGCTGGGCCAGATGCCGCTCGAAATCCCCCTGAATGGCGAGGACGCCGACGGTGATGTTCTTTGGAATCTCCATACTCTTTTCAACACGCTACGCTGGAATTCGTGCCGGAATATAGGGGAATTGAGGTGGGAGTCAACGAGAAGGGACGGAGGGCGAAGGATTGTCGGTGGGAGCCGGCGCGCCCGCTTTTCGGCCATCACATCGAAAGGCAAAGTTTGAAAAACGTGGTCTTCTGCTGGAATTGTGTGTCGTCGCTTCCGTAACGTGAATAATCAATCTTCAGGTCGAGGCGCTCCCAGAAGCCGTTTGAAGCCGGCTGATTCGAGGACCGGTTGCCGCCTTCCCGAAGCCATCTCGAGAGGCCGGCGAAGCTGAATCCGCCGCCATATGTGAAAAGATCGAGATATTTGGTGCCGTCTCCCAAGTAACCCGCTCGTATGAAGAGTGCACCCAGCAGGCCAAGTTCGGCCCCGACCTTATCCTTATGATACGGCACCATCCAATCCTCCCGCTCGTACACGAGGCGTAGAGACTTGATTTCGGCAGATCCTCTTGCTTCGACAATTTTGATCGAAAAGGAGTACCGGTTCATTTCCGGCAATGGATCTTCCTGAACGACGTCGAGATAGGCGAAATGGTCGCCGCCGGCGTTGGCCCGGACAAAGGCAATCGCAGGGACCAAGCTAAATCGCGATCCGCCGGCCGCCTGGCGCTGACCATGCAAGTCGGCCAGGTCGATATCCGCGTAAAGGCCAAGATCGTAGGCCCAGCCGGTGCTGGAAAAAGTTCCACCTACCTGACTACCAGCCCCGACCGCCGGTATGACCGCCTTAAGGTGTTTGTAAGTGAGACCTAAACCGATTCTCGCGCCATTCTGATATCCCGCCGCTATGGTGAAATTGGAGGCACGTTCGTAGTACCCTGACATAGTGATCCCGTACCACCTCGAATAATATGACCACTGCAACTTAAGTTGTGAAAACCCCGCTGATAGTGAAAACTTTGAGGGCGCCGTTTTTCTCTGTCCAAGCCACCTGGCAGGAATTCTTCCGCTCGCGCTCAGGGCCGATACTCGCGTGTCATCGGAAAATTCCGGCATCAGCGTGGTCCGAATCGGAATGGTGAGAGACATTGCTCGATTAAGGTGAAAGACTCCCATGGCTCCGGGATTGTACAGCGCGGCCTCTTCATCGACGTTGGTAATCACACATCCGCCCATCGCGTTCGCTCGGGCCGACTGGACGTAGTCGAAGGCGGAAAAGACGAGACTCTGTATGCTCGCGGAAACTACCGTCGGAAACAAAAGGCAGATACTGATTGAAACCGTTCTCGCAAGTCGTCGCATTGTGTCCTCCGTTACCGGTGTTAGTGGTACGATCTGACGTTGGACATGGCTGATCTATCAATAGCGTTATAAGGACATCGTCAGGTTGAAAGTGTGCCAGCTACTGGCGAAGAATTTATCGCCGGTATAATTGGAAAAATCAGCTCTAATATCGATTCGGTTTATCAGCCGGGCCATACCGGTCGCGGTAGAGGCGTTGCCGGGTGCTATGAGCCACCGGTAGGCCGAGGCAAAGCTGAACCCGAATCCGATCATATTTGTACCGGGGTTCTCAAAGAACCAGCTTTCCATATGCCCCAACCTCAGGAAGGCCGCACCGAACAAGCCAAATTCGCCTCCCCAGTTTTCGAGTCGGGGCATAAGCTCTCCTGGTGGTTTAAAACTGCCTTGTTCTTCGGATTCGCGCACCAATCGAAAGGACACCAGTTCGCCTCGGCGACTCCATTTCGAGACCGCGATCGACTGACCAGATCGACGGTACTCCAAATGTTCATTTCTGAAATAGGAGTGCGGCCCGGTCACCTCTATTCCGCCCGCATTGCCCCGGACATAGGCAAACGCCACAATAAAGCTGAGCCCTGCCTTATTGCCCGTGGAATCGAATGTGCGCGGATTTCTCGAAATGTGCATCAAATCGATATCGCCGTAAAATCCCCAATCGTGGGACCGGCCATTATCGTAGTAACCGTCGTCAAAATATGTCGGGAGTCCGACCTTGAGCTTCTTATAACTGTACCCGACACCCAGGCGGATAAAGTAGTCGATCGCAAATCCCAGCGAATGACTACGCGAATATTGATTCGATCTTAGTGTCAACTGTGAATAGGCGGCGGCAATAGACATGTGCGGTGAGCCTCGACGCCCCGGGAAAAGGGAGATCGTTGACACTCCCGCGCCCATGCTCCACGATCCGAGGCGACTTCCCGAATACCCTTCCACAAATTCGCTGGTCGAAGGGAAGGCGACGGACACAGACTTGTCCAGATGGAAGACCGCCAGGGCCGCCGGATTGTACAGCGCCGATTGTTCGTCGACGATTGTCGTTACACAACCGCCCATGCCGTTGGCCCTTGCTGAGTTGATGAGCATTTCGGCGGGTCCCAGAAACGGTTCGGCCAGACATGGTCGAATCAGGGCAACCGCGAATATGATGACTGCGACAGTAGCAGTACGAACATACATGGCAACACCTCGATAGTTTGGTGCGTTACGCCTAACATATGTTTCATCGCCCTTTTTGTCAACACTATTCTTCCATTGCCGGGGGAGAAACCGCCCTCCCGCGCGGCGCCGGGTCTCCCCCGCATCCTTATCTCAATTCCCGAACCGCGGATTCACGATCGTGCTGTAGATCGACCCGAAAGTGTAGCTAATCCCGAACGACGCCCAGTACTCGTAGCTGGTGGCCAGTTCGCGTCGTTGCAGAAGGATTTCCTGCTGGGTCGCTCCGGCGGCCGACAACGAAATTTGATCGTGAATCCACGAGACATACCCGTCGAGGGTGAAGCTGAATCCGGAAAACAACTTGAGCGAAAGGTTGTTCTGAATGCTCAAACGGTTCTTGCTGAAATCGTGAAAGAAGTGCGAGCCGGACACGCTCCCCGACACGCTCCCCCACGGCTGAATCAGCGACAGATTGGCCGAAATTGACTCGTACCCCAGCCAGGAGCGATACTTGTCGTATATGGTGATCTCGCGGAACTCGTCGTAATACGTTCCGACGCGATACTGAAGGCGCAGTTGCCGCCGGGTCGAGACCTTGTACGGAAAGACGTCGTATTCCAGTCCGGCGGAGCCGTACACCTCGACCTTGGTGTTGTCAAAGGTCGAACCATAAATCCCCCCCGAAACTCCCGTTGACCAGTGGCCGTCCAGTCCCCAATACACGCTTCCCGACGCGCCCCTGCTTCGGGATATTGATGTCAGCTTGAAGTCGCCGTAATCGTACCGGTTTTCGCTGTAGGACGAATTGGCCGAGAGCCGGATTTTGAGCATTTCGGTCGTTCGACGGGCGGTGATCTGACCATAGATATAGAATTGATTGGTCGATTTCTGCCCGTTGGTCCAGCCGTTGGATGATATGGAAAAGACCCAGTAATTCCACTTGTCCTTGACGGCGTTGGCGACCGAGGGTTTTGAGTAGGTGACTTCCAGGTTGTCCCGCACGCCGGTGTGGGAGACAAATCGAACCAGGCCGAGCTTGATCGATTTGACCAGCCCCTGCCGCTTGATGTCTTCGCTGTCGGATTCTTTGGAGACGTACTTCAAGGTGTCGCGCATGGCGGCGTACTTCCCCTGACCGATGAACTCAATCGTATGTTCGATACCCAGCGCCCCGGTGGATTGGCGGGTGATCAGGATGTGAACGTCGGCCAGCTGCCGGTCGCGCACGAAGTTGACGAAAGTGATTTCCGTCTTGAAATAGTTCTGGTCGCAGGTGGGACAATCAACGAAGATATTGATCGCCCCCGACAATGCGGAATCGGACGCCGACACGGAATCAATCGTTTTGGTGGAGTCCTGGGCAACCACCGCAGGGGAAATGATGACGTTGACGAGCAGGAATGACACACAAAGCCACGGTTTCATAGTCGGACTCCCGTATCCCGGCGAAGGTAATTGCCGTAAATGATGGATAATTCTGTGTTTGATGATATGGGATGGGCGGGTTGGAGTCAAGGGGGTGTCGGTGGATTTCGTGTCATAGGTGGTGTCAGGTGTCCCCACCTGACACTCTTCAAATGCACCGAATTCAAGCATCCCGCCGCCCTGCGTCAAGCAGGGCACATGACGTCAACCCAAAATAAGAAGCCGTCAGGTGAGGGCACCTGACGGCACATCCAAGTTGGCGCGAGCGCAGGGCTCGCGCCCTACAAGAACATCGTTGACTGCCCCAGAGCCGCCACCGGGTCGGGGAGCGGGGGCATGGCGTCGTAGATGCGGCCGTCGAGCGTGCGCCCCGCCGCTTTCTTATTCACCCCACCCCATTGTTTGAAGAAGAAGTGGACACTCTGCTCGCGGCATTGACGGCGGATATCCCGCACCCACTTCTTGTCCATCGGGCGCGCCCCGGGGCCGGACTCGCCGCCGACAATCGCCCAGTCGATCTCGTGCAAATCAAGATTAACCAGCGGCCCTAACAGCGGTTCCAGTGACAGGAATTTGACCGCCGCTTTGGTTTTGCGAAGGTCGTTGATCCGAAAGGTGTAAGGTTGTGACTCGACCGTCACCCCCATCCAGACATTGGGCGGCCAGTCGAGCTTGTCGGCGGCCCGGACCAGTTGCTTGGAGCGCTTGGTGAGAATCTGGAAGACATGATGATTGGCGCGGCGCATGACATCGAAAATCTGCTCGACATAGGCAAACGGCACTTGGGGGTGGAACAGGTCGGACATCGAATTGACGAAAATGATCTGCGGCTTGCGCCAGCGGAGCGGGGCCTCAAGCTCCGAGGGGTGCAGGGTGACTTCGAAGCCGTTCCGGTACTTGTGGACGCCCATGCCCTGGAGGCGTTTGGCCATCCGGTCGGCGTAGCAGTGGTCGCACCCCGGTGAGACTTTAGAGCACCCGGTGACGGGGTTCCAGGTGGACTCGGTCCATTCAATGCGAGACTGGGCCGCCATCAGACTGCTTCCAATCCTTGAATTTCGCGAAAATTTGCCTTACGATCCCGGCACCCGTTGCATTTGGAGACGCGAAGAATAGATAGTACATGATAGCATTGGACCTGTTGCGCATTGGAATTGGTTCGGGGACAAATTTGAATCCTGCTACTTCCCCAAGGCGCTTCTTGAACGCTTTCACAACTGCATTTGAGGCACCGTATAGTCTCTCCTCATGGCCGAACAAGTCGTACTCGGTCGAATACGCCAATTGCCGGTACGACGTATCACCCCAAAACCGCTCCATGCGTTTGGCGTCTTCGGAATCAATCTTCTCCGGATTGATACGGAGCATATTGCGGTTCATATCAGGAACAGGAAAGTTTAGAAATATCTCTATTGCGCGAGACTGACCCGCTTTATAGATGATCTCCCAATCTAAGTGAATTCCGTATGGATCTAGTAGAAAGAGA
>JACRAV010000080.1 GCA_016213305.1 Candidatus Zixiibacteriota bacterium
ATTCGAGATTGCGCGCCAGTATAACCGTTTCTAACGCGGGACATCAACAACTTGTTTGCCCGCTTTTGTTGTACACCTATTCGACCGGACTGCACAAAAAAAGCCGCCCGGGAGGGCGGCGCGTTTCTCAATGGACGCCGTCGGAGAAGACTGACACCGCATATCGTGGCGTCATGCGTCTCTTGACGCCCGCCCGCGTTGTGTGCAAGGCGGACGTCCTCGTCCGCCGAGAAGAAGATGTCGGGTTACTCGTCCGCCTGACGGCGGACTCGGGACGCCGACCTACGAGATATTCAGAAGAGAGCCGTCAGGCCGGGAGGCCTGACGGCACGTTGTATCGCGGGAGGCCTGACGGCACGATTTGCGTGACCGTTCGAGGAGTGTCAGGCGCGGACGCCTGACACCTCGTGATTGCATTACTTCTTCCACCGCAAGTCCACCGAGCCCATCCCCACTTTCACGCGCAGAAGGATCCGGTCCTTGGCGGTCTGATACCCCGGTGATTCCCAGATGTCATCGTCGATCTCATCCAGATCGCCGCCGTGAATGTCCACCGACGAAAAGAAGTGCGAGTCGGATGACTCCACTCGAATCGGCACACCGATGGGCAGAATCACCTCCGCCGACGCCACCCCTACACTTAGAATGATTTCCGATTCACCATGGTACTCCCCCCGAAAATCCAGATCGGATGAGGCCGCCCCGACCTTGCAGGTGAGCCGGTCGAAGTTGGCATTGCCAAAATTACGGAGATTGGCCGACGATGCCCCAATGCTGATGGACGCCTCTTCCAGACGCTGTGGATTCGGCTTGGAAAATGAAATCACCCCCGAGGCGGCGCCGATATCCAGATCGAGCCGGCTCAGCGGAATCCCGCCCAGATCGACATCCCCCTCGGCCGCGCCGATCTTCAGCGAGAGATCGGTGGGAAGTTTGTCGGACAGATTCAGCGTCAACTGGTTGTCATCGGTTTCCACATTCGAGCCATGATGCTCCGACTCAATATCCAGTCTTCCGGTTTCGCCGCGCACCCGGTAGTCAACATCCAGATCAATCCGATCGGCATCGTATCGGGCGTCGATTCGTGCGGCATCGGCCGTCGAGACCGGCCGCACCGTCAAAATCCCCGCACCGAATCTGCAGTTGATATCGAGCCGTTTGGCCCCTTCGGCGGCAATGGTTTGGTTGTCGGTTTTCATGTCACGCGCCGAACCGAGGGTAGCCATCGCCACCACCAGCGCCGCCACACAGAGCAATTTGGCCAGTCGCATACCTCGCCATTCCTTTCCTTTGGGGCAAATGTTGTACTGGTATCTATACTGGTGGAACGGGCGAAAAGTTGCGCCCCGACAGAAGGTAGAGATGCGCTACTGAGTCGGTCCAGTATCCGGCGAACCGGGCGGAAGGTCAAAGGGGGTGGTTCGTCTGATCGGCGGCGGGGCGGGCGCGGGCACGGCGGCCTGCTCGGCGGCAATGCGATCGCGGAGCGAGACATGGGCGCGGAAACCGAACCGGGTCAAAAGAGCCGCTCCGATGCCGGCCAGAATCGGAAAGGCGGATACTATTATGGCCACGACAAGTGCAAATACGCCGAAACCATAGGCCACGCTGTTCGATGATCCCATGAGCAGGGCGACCAGCACCCACTGCACCATCAGGATCGCCAGCCCGATAACGGCTTCGAGCAAGGCCGGTTGCTGACTGCCAAATGTCCGGGACAACAAAGCCCGGCCAATGAGACGCCCGCAGGAAACGACTCCGAGCGTGATGGCAAACAGATAGACCAGCGGCAGAAACGGCACAACCAGAATCCCAACGAGGGTGATGATGAACAGAACGGCGATGACCGGCAATCCGATCAGAAACAACATCCCGACGGCCGCCGACTTGGCCGGGTACCGGACAATACACTGTGTGAACTGCTCCAGCTGTCGCGGCATCAGCGTGACATAGAGAAACGCGCAGACCAGAAACAAAAGTGAAAACCCGAAGATGACCCACAACCCGGCGGTGGCGACGGAAGTCTGGAGCGATTCGGGCAAGCCGAATTTGTCGGTCACCACCTGGCGTCCCAGTACCACCCCGCC
>JACRAV010000075.1 GCA_016213305.1 Candidatus Zixiibacteriota bacterium
CACCCGTCATAACCAATCGGCACATGACTCCGATGAGTTTTTGCGCACTCCCTTGAAGTCGACGTCAACTCTTGTTCTTGTCCCTCTCATAGGGGGGAAGCGCAATTTCGCGGTAGCTGTTATCGGCGAGCCGGGGCAACATCTTGTCGACAGCGCCACGTTGCGCTGGATAGAGACTCTTGTTCATACCGCCGGCCTTTCACTTGACCGTCTGGGGATATCGGGCGATACGACCCAGCCGACCGCGCCGTCATTTTCCCGGATCGTTACTTCCTGACAATTTCCACCAGATAATGCGAGGCCATTCGCTTGCAGAACGGCTCCGACAGCCCGTTGACGGCGTCGAGCTGAGGCAACTGGCGGCACAACTCCGCAAACTCCCTCTTCGTCATTCCAGTCTTTTTCACATTGGGGTGCAGATAATAGTGCGCCATGGCGTAGAATGGGTTGGCCGTTCGCACCGTGGCGATGGCGTCGAATCGGCGGCACTGCCTTTGAATCCATTCCAGCCCGACAAGAGAGACGAAGTAGCCGTCTTTGCGCTGGGCTTTGAGATCGTAGGTCTCCCGAAGTAGGGCGTTGTCAAAATTATTTACGACGGCAAAGATTTTTCCCCGACGGTTGACGACGCGGATCAACTCCTGCAGACAGGTCTTGCGGGCATGCTCAGGAAGATGTTCGAGCACTCCGAAACATATGGCGATATCGAACAACTTATCCCCGAAGGGAATCTGGTCGGCGGAAGCGCTGACAGTGGTGACTCTGCTGTCGACTCCGGCCTTCTTTGCCTCTTTGGCAAGATGACGGCGCATGCCGTCGGAGGGATCAACCGCTATCACTTCGGCTCCCAGTTTGGCGAGGGGAATAGAGAGCCGGCCGATGCCGCTCCCGAGATCGAGAACCCGCTTTCCTTTCATCTTGGAAGGCAAATGGTCGAGGAGGGATTTTCGTTCCCATTCGTCGTAGGCGCGATTGAGTTCCGTGGGGGCGTTGTAGGTCAGCACCGCTGAGAGGGGATCGGTCGATTTGAGGCGCTGGCTCCAGAATGAACCGGCGCGGATGGCGTCGTAACGCGGCAATGCAGTTTTCTTCTTTGTTTTCATACGTTGCACTAAACATCCGGCAGGCAGGGGATTGGGTCAACATCAAAAAGTTGTCGCGGGCGGCAGCCACACACAGATTTACTCCGTGGGCGGCAGACGTCCCGCTTATCTTGAGCGAAGTCGAAGGGTCTGCTCCTCACGATCATTAACAATCGCACTGCCTATTTTTAGCATTGACGGCGCGCCCGTTTCTTGCTACCTCACAGCCTGTAGCAAACGGAGGATACCATGCGAAGACTCTCACCGGAAACCAAAGAGATTATTTACATCGTTGCATTTCTTCTTGTCGCGGCTGTGGTGGTGTCGGTCTATGTCGTCTATCCTCTCTCGGTAGTCAAAGCGACATTCGGGCGAAGTGATATCGAAACATTCAACCCCGATTCATTACAGGCTATCGATCTGACCCGATGGACACAATACGGTCTGAAGCCTGAGACACTTCGTGTAGCCACCGACGGCAAGACAGATATCGCCTGTTATTACATACGGAAGTGGTCGCCTGATTCAACCAAGGGGACGGTGCTGATTTTGCATGGTGGCGAGCAGAACGCCGATTCATTTGTCGTTTTCAGCCGCCTGCTTTCAGAACGCGGCTACCATGTCATTACCTGCGACATGCGGGCAGTGCGGTCGTCCGGCGGGAAGTATCGCAGCGACGGCCAGCTTGAGGCGACCGACGCCGAAGAGCTGTTGAGCAGCCTCTTTGTTAAGGGGGACATAACTGAGCCATTGATTGTGGTCGGATTCGGCATTGGCGGATCGGCGGCCCTGATTGCCGCCTCGGAGGAATCGCGAATCAATCATGTCTATGCCGTTGATCCAGCTCTGGAAACGTCGGAGCTGATTGAGCGATATCGATTGAAGAATGACAACTGCTGGTTTCCGGGATACAACGCGACGATGTGGTGGTGGTGGGAGATGCGTTCTGGCTACACGATACCATCACGCTCGGCAGAAACATTCCCCACGCCTCTATGCCCCTCTACGATTTTCGTGTTGAATAACGAATCGAATGACCAGACACTGAAAGCGTATCAGGCGCGGTCAGCCAATCCGATGGCCATCGAACGTGCCGGTGATAAAGAG
>JACRAV010000076.1 GCA_016213305.1 Candidatus Zixiibacteriota bacterium
GATCCCGTCACCGTCAACGTCGGCCTGATCGAGATTGACCACCGTCGGACAATTGTCGCACAGATCGGGGATGCCGTCGCCGTCGGTGTCGGTCGTGCCGGGACATGGAACGGTGGTCCAGTACATCGACCGTCCGTGTGTCGCCGCGACCATCTTGCGCGTGGGTTTGTGCATATTCAGATCGACCACGCAGGTGATGGGCAAACCGGCCCCGAACAGCGACCAGGATCCACCCAGATTGTTGCTCACATACACGCCCACATCGGTAGCAACATACAGGGTGTTGGAATCGGACGGATCGACGATGACATCGTTCACCGGTACCTGCGGCAAATTGGACGTGATGTCCGTCCAGTTGACGCCGGCGTCGATTGTGCGAAACACATGGGGGAGACTGACGCCATCACGGATGTATCCCGATACTGTTGCATAACAGACCATCGCATTGGTCGCGCTGGGTGTGAGCCGGGTGACCCAGCGATCGGGAATACCGGTGTCGCGACGGGTCCACGCGCCGCCATTGTTGGTTGTTACCCATATTTCACCCCGATTCGTGCCGGCATAGACAACCTGTGAGTCGGCGGCCGATGCGCCGATCACGGTGACATATCCGGCCGTCATGTCGGGAGAAATGACCGTCCAAGAACCGGCCCTATCGGTCGTTCGATACACGCGGTCGGTGCTGGTGTACAGTCGGTTCGGGAAAACAGGATCGATTACTATTGGTGTATTCCAGGCATGCGTTTCCGATCCGCTGATTCCGCTTGTGGCGTTGGAGAAAGTCAGTCCACCGTCAGTGGATTTGTTGATCCCGCCATTTTGATATTCGGCATATATGATATTGGAATTGCTGTAGTCAACGACCGCGTAGAAGCCGTCGCCACCGAGGATATGTTCCCAGTTTCCGGTACCACCATTGGGGGTCCGGTTGGTGCCGTTGTCCTGCGTGCCGCCGAGAATATGAAGGGGATTGTTGGGGTCGATCGTCATGGCATAGAACTGGGTGTTGTGCATGTTCTTGTAGGTAGTCCAGGAGTTCCCTTTGTCGGACGAGAAATTGACACCGCCGTCGCATCCGCCCCACAGGTCAAATCCGCCCGGCTTGGGAAATGCCTCGAGCGCGTGATGATCAACATGGGTGGTGCCGGTGACATCCGACCAGGAGGCACCCTTATTGGTCGTTCGGAACAGAGTGACGCCCAGCACATAGGCGGTGGTGGAGTCGCCGGGCACGGCGCGGATCTGACCGAAATACCAGCCGAAATTGCTGAAAATGCTGCTCATGGCGCCGTCGTTGGTATGGGACCAGGTGATGCCGTCGCGGCTACGATACACGCTGTGAAACTTGCCGTTGGCACTGTCCTGAACTACCCAGTACGTGCTGGTTATTGGATCGATCGAAATACCGATGCGGTCCACGCCGTTAGCGTTCGTAGGCAATCCGCCCGTGCCGGAGAGAGGTGCAAAGGTGCCGCCATTGTTGATGGAGCGATACAGAGCATCGGTGGTGCTACCATCGAAGCTCCACATGGCGGCGTACACTTCGTTGCCGTTGAGGGCCACGTCGATACAACCGGTGGCGTCATCGATATAGAGTCGCTTGGTCCAGGTCGTGCCGCCGTCGGTGGAACGGTACAGCCCCCGATGGCTCGTGAAATTGGCGCCGGTATTTCGGCCGAACACTTTCCCCATGCCGGCGACGAACAACGTTTCCGGTCGCAGTGGATCTATGGCAATCTTACCGATGAGTGCCACGCTGTCCAGTCCGATATGGCTCCAGGTTGCGCCACCGTCGGTCGACTTGTACATCCCCGTGCCTTCGTAGTCATCGATTGCGCCGGTGGCCTCGCCCGTGCCGACATAAATGATATTCGAGTTGCTCGGATGAATGGCAATCGCGCCAATCGAATAGGTTCCGACGGCGTCGAATATAGGTGTCCAGTTCGCGCCGTGATCAGTAGTCTTGAACACGCCACCGGCTGCCGCACCGGCATATACGGTGTTTACATCAGTAGGGTCAATCGCGATAGTCGAGATGCGCCCCGGCACATTAGTGGGGCCAGCCTCGTTCCAAGTGGGGACAAGATAACTTGGCCGAAATGATCGAGCGGCTATTTGAGACTCGTCGAGTGCCTTCCTGTATTGCTCCATTGGAATGTCCCCGTACGGGTAGGCGCGCTGCTCATAAAACGTGCCGCTGGGAAAGGCCTTCCAGCGCTCCGCCTGCTTGTTCTCTTCCTTCCGCTCCCGCTCCTCCTCGGTCAATGGCCGTGTCTTTACTACCAGGCCATCGACGACCCCGGTCGGACGCTGGGGTGCCTCCTTCCAGTTCAGATAACCGACAATGCTACCAGTCAGCACCATCAGGAACAGGGCCGCGAATAATACGGTTCTTTTCACGTTAATCTCCATCACCCAAATGTGTTCGGCATAGTCTCGATATCGAACGGGCGGTCAGTTTGCATGCGCGATCAGAAGCCGATGGCACCGGCGATAAGGCCTAACCGCAAGTCATGAAATCGAAGACAGTCGCAGTATTTGCGAAAATATACAGATAAAGTAGCAATTTGGCAATAATAAGGATGAGCGGCTCGGGGTCGGTTAGTGGCTCTTTACGTCGATTTCCAGCCCTGAGAGGGTCGAACGAACATGGGTGCA
>JACRAV010000073.1 GCA_016213305.1 Candidatus Zixiibacteriota bacterium
CGCCTGACACTCTTCAGACCGCCGCACAAGTCAGGCCGAGCTTGTCGAGGCCTCCGGGTCAGATTGTGGATGCCGTAAAACCGGAGAGCATGACGGCACTATTGACCTATACGACGATCTCCACCCAATTCCGGGCGGGGAAGATTTCAAGCTCCTCGGCGATGTCGTCGATAGCCCGAACCAGATTCTTCCAGCTCACCCGCCGCTTTGCCTGCTCCGCCGCCATCCAGACAAACTCGCTGTTTTCCGCGGACAGCGTGACCCGGGCGTTAGTCGTGACCACCGCCACGATCACCGGCAGAATCCAGATCTTGTCGTATTCCGGCTCGTAAAACTGCACCAGATTCTCCGTGGCCCACATTGATTGCGGCTTCAATCCTGTCTCCTCGTGCAATTCGCGCACGACCAGCTGGGCCACCGTCTCCGTGCCCTGCTTGCTTCCGGTCATGAACCCCCAGCACCCGCCGTACGACTCGGCGTCGGCCCGGCGCAGTATCAGGAATTTCCAGCCGTCATCGTCCTTCTTGACGACCGCCACATTCACTCCCGGCGACTCTATTCCTATATTTGGTCTGATTGTCATCTCTGTGCCTTTCGTTCGCAGTGAAAGGTACGGAGACGGTGGGGGGAAGCAATCAAATTCGTAGGGCGCAAGCCCCGTGGTCGTGCCAACTTGTTTCTCGCGCAAGACGGCGGGAGCGCAGGGCTCCCGCCCTACTTGATCAAAACCATTTTTCGCGTTGAAACAAAATCGTCGGCTACCAGGCGATAGAAGTAGACGCCGCTGGCGGCTCGGGTTCCCTGATCGGTCAGGCCATCCCATTCGATCACCTGCCGCCCGGCCGACAGGGGTGCATCGATCAACGAACGCACCGTTCCGCCGACCGCATTGATCACGTCCAATCGGACCCGGGCCCGGCGCGGAAGCACGAACGAAATATGCGTACTGGGATTGAACGGATTGGGATAATTCTGGTCGAGCGCGAAGCCGGTCGGCAACGACTCTTCATCGCCGACGGCGGTGGGCAGTTGGTAGTACCAGTATCCGATGTCGCCGCGGGTGCTGTCGGGATCGTTCAGATACGGATTCGGATCGCCCATGTTGATGCACGGCGAGCCGGGTTGCAGGCGGTAGTCGTGGTTGACGTCATCGACATAGAGCGGATTCACCGACACATCGTGCAATCCCGGGACCGCTCCTTCTTCGTAGTTGACGCCGTTGTTCCAGACATTGTTCCAGTCGAACTGCGAGACCGCACCATGCACGCCGTACGAGTGACAATTACTGATGATCGTGTTGCGGATTTCGCAATCCACACTTTGCATGAAGACGCCATACTCGCACCGATCGATCGTGCAGTTCAATAGCGTGATCATCCCGCCGAACACCCCGATCACCGGCGCGCCGCTGTTGTTGTAAAAGAGACACCGGATGAACAGCGGGCCGTCATCGGCCACCCGGACCATCATCACCCCGCGATTGTCCCGGAACACGCAATTCTTGATCGTGGGGCTTCCCCGGTTGGTGAATTCCAGCGCCGGCGGCGCGCCGGGCGTGGGATCAAGCGTGTATCCGGTAATGGTAACTCCGATGAGCATGGCGCCCCGGCTCTCCACCGAAGCGAACGTGCCGACCGGTTTGTACTGGTCCATCGGCTTGATGATCGTAACGGCCGGACCGGCTTCGCTTATCACAACAATCGCTTTGCCGAGATAGTTAAGAAGATCGGTGTATTCGCCGGGGGCGACCAGAATGGTATCGCGGGCCTGCGCAAACTGAAGCGCCTTGGAGATCGACTGCTTCTCTGTGGGAACGCGAACCGTCGCCGCCCCGGAGGGCGCCGAAATAAACAGCGGTGCGATCAGCACCAGAGCGCCGAAAACAGCCCGACACCATCGATTATTCATTAAGAATTAATATACCACCGAATCGCCCCCGGAGCAAGACCGCCCGCCGATAGATCAGCACATTTTCATGCTGTCAATCAGCCGGACCTGGCGCACCCGCACCGCCAGCGAACAGATCGTTGCCCTACCGACGGTCGCCACCGGCTGAAGAGTGTCGCAATCGGTGAACGCAACATACTCGACTTGTGCTGTCGGTGCGGTCGCC
>JACRAV010000077.1 GCA_016213305.1 Candidatus Zixiibacteriota bacterium
ACAAGAGCCGCCTGAGATCATACCCCCTCGACCTGATCCGGGTAATGCCGGCGTAGGGAAACGGAGATGGACAACATCCCCCGGTCCGCCACAGGCGGATCACCTATCGAATCAGGACGGAATCTTGCGAAACAATCGGCCGTCAAGCCGGGAGGCATGACGGCACAAACAAGTGTTAGCGAGGTTGCTGTCATGAAAGACAAGATTTCTGTTACAGGCAGAGGCGTCAAGCCGGGAGGCATGACGCCACGACAGATGTCGGGTAGCTCGTCCGGCAAGAGCCGGACTTCGCAACCCGACCTACGAAGACTCCGTCGCATCGAACGTAGTCGAGATGCGACCATAGGACTAGTGGCCCACCGCTTGCGGTGGGTTCCGTCCGAAACCACAGGGGTTTCGACCTGCGAAGATGAAGCGAGATCGCGGCGCCGCGAAACGCGGCTCGCGATGACACTCAAATCGGTGATGACACCGGTAGCGGCGGTGCTGTGGGCCACCATTGTCTGCGCCGCGCCGATCACGCGCGTGGTGGTCGATCCCGAACGGCATCCGCTGGTCGGGGTGTCGGTGGTGACGAGCGTTCCGGGAATCGGCACTCAGACTGATACGTCGGGACAGTTCGAGCTGGAGACCAATCCCGATATCAAGTGGGTGACATTCTCGTCAGTCGGGTATCGCGCCCGACAGTTTTCTGTGACGACCATTCCCGATACGGTGGTGCTGGAACCGATTGCCGCCCGCGGCGAGGATGTGATCATCACCGCCGACCGGGCCAAAGCGGGAGTCAGTCCGCTGGCGTATGAGAATTTTTCGCGGGATAAGATCGAACGTGACTACAAAATCGGTGAATTTCCGACTCTTTTGGAATCGACTCCCAATCTCTACGCGCACACCGACGCCGGCGGCGGCCTCGGATACAGTTATATGAGCATTCGGGGGTTCGACGACAAGCGGGTATCGACCTATATCAACGGCGTGCCGCTCAACGACCCCGAAGATCAGGCAACTTATTTTGTCGATCTGCCGGATTTCGCCGCCACCATCACCGATATCCAGATTCAACGGGGAGTGGGGAATTCGCTCTACGGCGATGCGTCGTTCGGCGGCTCGGTGAATATCGTCACCCAGGCGTTGTCGCGCGAGCGACGGACCCTGCTGTCCACCGGATACGGAAATTATCCGGTCAACGGAAAGTGGGCGGGGAATCTGTCCAAACAGACGATCAGTTATTCGTCCGGGCTGGTCGATGGCCGGTGGGAGTATGCCGGGCGGTTTTCGCGGCAGTCCTCGGGCGGATACCGGTACAACAGCTGGTACGACGGCTGGTCATACTATCTATCGGCGGCCCGGCTTGATCCGAAGATGTCCACGGAATTGCATGTCTATGGCGGCCCGATGCGGATGCACCTGGCGTACCTGGGGGCGACGCTTGACGATATCAAAGCCGATCGTCGGGCCAACCAATTGACCTACAGCAACGAGACCGATAATTTCAACCAGCCGCATTACCAGTTGCACAATATCTGGAATGTGAATGACCGGGCTACTCTCTCCAACACGCTCTATTACATCCGGGGGAAAGGGTATTACGAGCAGTTGAAGAGCAAAACATCGTATGCTGATTACAACATCGACACGATGTATGTGGATGATTCAGTACCGGGGGTGAAGTACGCCAGCGGCGATATTGTCCGCCAGCAATGGGTGTACAAGAATCAGATCGGGTGGAATCCGCGGCTTGATGTCGAGCACAAGCGCGGTACGCATTCACTGGGCGGATCGTTCTACTATTTCGACTCCGACCACTGGGGACAGGCGGTCTGGGGGGAACATCTGACCGGCGGTCTCGATCCGCGCAACCGGTACTATGAGTATTTCGGCAAGAAATATGTCGGCTCGGTGTATGCGCAGGAGATATACAAGTGGTCGCCGAAAGTATCGATGCAGACGACCGCCCAGATCCGCTACCAGCGATACAGGTTCAACCAGACCCGAATGGGGGCGTTCAAGGGGTATAACTACGATCTCGACTGGCTCTTCTTCTCGCCGCGGGTCGGGATCAACTGGGCGGTCACCGACAAAGCGGGGCTGTTTGCCAATATCGCGGTGTCATCGCGCACCCCGACCGACGCCGATATTTACGATGCGGGCGATCCGGGCGCGTTCCCCTCGCTGGAAGTACTGGATAGCACGACTTCGGCCGGTGGCACGATTTACAAATTCGGCGATCCGACCGCTAAATCCGAGCGGGTGTATGATTTCGAGCTGGGTGGTACGTACAAGGAGAAGCAGTGGCAGGGGAACTTGAATCTGTACTGGATGGAGTTCCGCAATGAGATTATCCCATACGGCGGGGTAAACGAGAACACGGGTATTCCCTTTACGGTCAATGCCGATCGTTCTGTGCACGCGGGTATCGAATTGTCAACGGCTGTGAATCCGGCTCCACACGTGAGCGTGAGCGCCAACGGAGCGATAAATTACCTTCGGATCAAGAAATACACGGCGAGTCTTCCGCTCATCGACGGCACTTGGAATGAAATCGGCCGGATCGACGAAGATATGTCCGGTAAAACGCTCGCCGGGTTTCCGATTCAGCTTGGGAATATCCTCGTTGACTGCAATCACACGCGATGGCGCGCGGTGTACCGGCTCCGTCTGGTCGGCAAGCAATTCATGGAACTTCGCAATCTAGATTCGCTGGCGATTAAGGGATATGCAGTGTCATCGATCAGCGGCGAGTACCGTATTCCAAAATTCCTGAACCTGGGTCTCTTAACACTGTCGGTGCGGGTCGAGAATCTGTTCAACCGGAAATTTGTCACCTCGGGCTACGGCTGGAACGATTTCTATCAAGCGTCTCCGAGCGGACCGATCGGATATGACAACGGAGCGGAATATTTTGTTAACGCCGAGCGATCATTTTACGCCGAACTGAAATTGGAGATGTTCTGATGCCGGTTCTTGCAGAGCGGAAACGCTTCTGGTTTCGCCATCTTCCAGGAGAGTATCGGCAGAACCACTTCGCTTCGCTCGGGTTCTGCCCTACAAGATAAGATGTCGAAACCGCAGGGGTTTCGACCTACGAAGATAAAGCGATGACAGGTAACACAATGTCGATATGCACTGGATAGACTACAGTATTCTCATCGCCTATCTGATCGGCCTGCTGGCGCTCGGATTTCGGAAGCGGATCAGCGATTCGACATCGGCGGGTGAACTGATACTCGCCGGACGCCACCTGACCATGCCGGCGTTTGCGCTCAGTTTGGTGTCCACCTGGTACGGCGGTATTCTGGGGGTAGGAGAGTATTCGTACCGGTTCGGACTTTCCAACTGGCTGGTGTTTGGTCTGCCGTATTATCTGGCCGCGGCCCTGTTTGCGGTCTTTTTGGCCAGGAAGGCCAGAGAGTCCGAAGTGCTCACCATTCCGGAACGTCTGGCGCAGGTGTACGACAACAAAACGGCTCTGGCCGGAGCGGTGATTATTTATCTGGTGACTGTCCCAGGGGCGTACGTGCTGTCGATCGGGGTGCTGTGCGAGCAGATTCTTGGCCTTCCCTTCTGGGTCGGGGTGATCGGCGGATCGCTGTTCTCGATTGTGTATGTTTATCTGGGCGGGTTTTCGTCGGTGGTGCGCACCGATATTTTCCAGACCATCTGCATGTTTCTCGGATTTGTTGTGCTGTTTGTCTTTATCAAGATAAAATACTGATGTTACGATTTCTTGAAGTCGCA